>QBMN01000089.1 GCA_003241845.1 Shackletoniella antarctica
GGCAGCTGCCTGAATTCATCTCTCTGTTAAACCAGATTTTGCCTCTTTTGACAATCCCTAAGGCCTGTCTTTACCAGCGGTTATTGAGAAATTGCGAAATACTTCTAGATTGAGACCAGAAGATTAAGGCGAGAGCTTCGATTATAAAAGGCCTGGCCGCTCTCTTCTGCGATGGTGCCGGGCCTTCTGCCTGATGAGATGATGCAATTTTCTCAGGCGCTTGCTTGCGGATAAAATAATGGAAAGCAGCGGATCTTCCGTCTACGCCCTATCAGTAGGGCGTTGTTACATCCATTTGGAGTAAGATTTGTCGCCCCTTTCTCTGGCTTGAGGCTACTCTCGGGAAGGCTTTATTTCCAGGAGTAGACTTTTCTAGCACTATCTTACCCTTGGTGCGGGCAACGGGCAGTCTGAGAAAAATCAGCAAAAGTCGATCTGAATCATTTATTTTTTGGTTCAATTTTTGATGCTGTAGCTATAATTGGCTGTGTGAATAGGCAAGTTTATTTGCTACTATCTTTTTGCTATTCAGCAGCGGTCGCCAACCTTATTCGTAATTTTCTAAGATTGACCCCGCTGGTTTTTAGCATCTGGCTCCACGTCTTACCCCAAGGAATTTCCCTGAACAATGGCAGAAAAACCCACCCCCCTAATCGGCAAAGTGCTGCTCCAAAAGGTTAAAGACCTTTCTAACCTCACCAAGCGCGAAACCGCTAAAGAATGCGGCTACTACACCCTCACCAAAGACAATCAGGTGCGGGTCAATCTCTCTGGCTTTTACGATGCGCTGCTTGAGGCCAAAGGCATCAACCTCGATCCCGAAAGCAGCAAAGATGGTCGGGGTCGCGAACCGACCTACCGCGTCAGCGTCCACAAAAATGGACAGATTGTCATTGGCGCTACCTATACCCAAGAAATGGGCCTTAAATCTGGCGATGAGTTTGAAATTAAGCTGGGCTATAAGCACATTCATCTGAAGCAGCTGGGCGTCGACGCTGACGAAGAATAGTACGGGTCTACCATGGCAATCTCATCGGCGAATATGTCAGCGATCGCCCATCTATCGGTTTTTTTTTAACCTGGATGGCGCTGGGCATTCCGGCCAGTCTGGCAGTTGCCCGCATCGGTCGAATTCCCCTTGACTATCCCGTTCCGCCGCAGCATAAGCTACCCCTGCTGCTGCCCCTGTATCTGCTGGCCCCGGCGGCGGTTGAAGTCTATCGCCGTCTGGGGGCAGATGCTTGGTCAAGCTACGGCATCGCCTGGAATCAGCCCTTTTTTAACCTGGCGATCGCTGGGTTTGGGGTTGCTGCTGGGGGAGTAACTGTTTTGGTAGCTCTACAGCTAGCTCTGGGCTGGCGGCGATGGCAGCCTCCCGGTAGAAAAGCTGCCACCGCTGCGTCCGATGCAGAAGTTGAAGGCGATCTCATTCCCTCGTCAGGGCCTGCGCCACAAACAACGCCAGGAGTAGTGCTGCTTGCAGTGCTGCTCCTGGCGTTGTTTGTGGGCTGGATTGAAGAACTGGTGTTTCGCGGCGTGCTGGCGAACGGGCTGGGGCAGACCCTGCCCCTCTGGGCCATGGCGATCGCCGTCAGCCTCATTTTTGCCGTCTCTCACCTGGTGTGGGATGGCCCTGCCGGGGCACCCCAACTGCCGGGCCTAGCAATTATGGGCGCGGTGCTGCTGCTGGCTCGCTGGGCGGCGGGCGGCAGCCTGGGCCTGGCCTGGGGGCTACATGCCGGGTGGGTATTTGCGATCGCCCTGATCGACGCCCTGGCCCTGCTTAAACCCGGCAAAGATGGCCCCGTCTGGCTGGTGGGTATGCCCGATCAGCCGCTTACGGGGCTGCTGCCGCTGGGGTTGCTGGTGCTGACGGGGGTGGGGGTTTGGTGGGTGAGTGGGTGAGCAAGGCGGCTTTTTGAACTTTGAATTTTGAACTTTGCATTCTGCCCCCTGCCCCTCACTTCAGACAAACCAGCGTCATCACCGTAATCGGCGTCAGCGGTTGCCAGCGAGTCAGTGAGCCAACCCGGACTCCCTGCTGGACTTGAATTTGTCGAAGCTCTATGTGCCAAGCAAATGCGCTTGACTCTGTTTCTTTGGCCCAGGTCAGCACCGTGCTGGTGTGCTCTAGGGTGGCCAGGGCCAGCACAATGCGCCCCTGGGGTCGCAGGCGTTGGGCACAGAGGTCGAGGATATCTGCCAAATGGCCGCCGCTGCCGCCGATAAAAATGCGATCGGGGTCGGGCAGCGCCGCTAGGGCATCCGGTGCGGCTCCGTAAATGGCATGCAGGTTGGCGTTGCCCAAGCGGCGCTGGTTTTGCTCAATTAAGCCGTGGCCAGCGGCGGTTTTTTCAACGGCGTAGACCTGGGCCGTGGGGCAGAGCCGATTGATTTCAACGCTGACGGAGCCTGTGCCAGCACCGATATCCCAAACGGTTTGGTCTGGTCTGGGGTCGAGGTCGGCCAGAATTTGAATGCGGATATCGCGCTTGGTGATCAGGCCGGGGCGATCGTCAAAGGTCGCAAAGGCCTTGTCGGGCAGCCCGATGACAGGCAGATTCTCTAACTCTGAGAGTTTTCCACGGTGCCGCTGGAGCACCACGACGTTGAGCGAGGCGAAGGTCTGGCCCACGACAGTTTCAGGGGTCAGGTCGTGAATCGTTTCGGCGTCGCCGCCGAGGTTTTCGCAGACGCCCAGGCGATAGCTGTAGGGCAATGCCAGGGTGAGCACCAGCTGCCCCAGGGTGGCGGGGGTGTGGGTCGGGTCAGTGAGTACCGCAATCAGCTGATCGCCCCGGCGCAGGGCGGCGACCAGTTCTTCGGTAGATCTGCCGTGGGCGCTGACCAGGGTGGCCCCCTGCCAGGGCAGCTTGAGGCGGCTAAAGGCCAGCTGCACCGCACTTGGGTGGGGGTGAAAGGTCAGCGCCTCGGCGGGCAGGTGCTCTAGCAGCAGCCGTCCCAGACCAAAAAACAGCGGGTCGCCCGACGTCAACACTACGGCAAGGCCTGGGGCACCCGATCGCAGCAATTGGTGCAGGTGTTCCAAGGTATCTTTGAGGTCGCCCAGGGGCCAGGTTTCTGCGGTCGTCTCGGGAAAATAGCCGAGGTGTCGGGGGCTGCCCACCAGCACCGCTGCGCGATCAATCAGCGTTTGCAGGCTGGGGGCCAGCCCGCCCCGCCCGTCGAGACCCACGCCGATGACCTGGATGGGGGTGCCTGGGCTGGGGGTGGCCTGGGTCGGGATAATACGGCCAGATGTCATGGCTGCTGCTCCCAGGCCAGCACCAGCAGGGCGTTGAGCATGGCTGCCGCCACGGGCGACCCGCCCTTGCGCCCCTCCACTCGCATCTGCGGCACCGGCGTGGTGGCCAGGCGCTGCTTTGAGGCCTCGACCGCCACAAAGCCCACGGGCGCACCGATCACCAGCGCCGGGTGGGCTTTACCGCTGTGAATGCGATCGCACAGGGCCAGCAGCGCCGTCGGCGCATTGCCCACCACTACCAGCGCCCCCGGATGTTCTTCTAGACACCGCAGCAGCCCTGTTTCGGTGCGAGTGCGGCCAGGCTCTGCCGGGTCGCCCACCGTCACCGCCGTCAGCAGCGGGTTTTGAAAGGTGCGCTCGACCATGCCCACCACCCCCTGACGCACCATGGTCACATCGACAACAATCGGGCCGCCCTGGGAGAGATGCTGGAGCGCGGCGGCGATCGCCCCTTCGCCAAAGCTCACCAACTCTTTAAACTCAAAGTCGCCCGTGCTGTGAATGATCCGCCGCACCACCGCATATTCCGCCGGGGTAAACCGGTGATCGCCAAATTCTTGATCTATTAACCCAAAGCTTTCTTCTAAAATGGGGCTTTGCCAAAGCTTCGCCATAGATTCGCCACAGATTCGCCATAGAACAAGTTCGATAAGGGTAGCAATCTCCTCAGGGAGAAACGCCCTATCATCCCACATCCATTCCCCCCACTCCCCCATGCCCGCCTACTACTTCTGGGGCGACGACGACCTTGCCCTCCAAAACGCCGTCTATACCCTGCGCCAGCGCACCCTCGACGAGGCCTGGGCCAGCTTCAACTACGAGGTCATTCTGACAGACGCCGCCGGGGGGCCATCCCAGGCGTTGAACCAGGCCATGACCCCGCCCTTTGGCGCTGGGCGGCGGCTGGTGTGGCTGCAAAACACCACCCTGGGCCAGCGCTGCCCCGAGCCAGTGCTGGCGGAGTTTGAGCGCACCCTGCCCAAGCTGCTTGATACCAGCGTGCTGCTGCTGACCAGCACCGCCAAACCCGACGGGCGGGCCAAATTTACCAAGCTGTTCAAAACCCACGGCGAGATCCGCGAGTTTGCCACTATTCCCCCCTGGAAGACGGACCAAATTCGCCAGCAGGTGGTAACGGTGGCAAAGCAGCGGGGGCTGGCCCTAGAGTCTGCCACCCTAGACCTGCTGGCGGAGGCGGTGGGCAACGACACCCGCCAGCTTCACCTAGAGCTAGAGAAGCTGGCCCTCTACTGGGGCGCGAACCCCCAGCCGATTCCGCCAGCGGTGGCGGCGGCGCTGGTGACGGTATCCACCCAGACCAGCCTACAGCTGGCCCAGGCGCTGAAGCAGGGCGATACCCCCACGGCCCTGGGGCTGGTCAGCGATCTGCTCGATCGCAACGAACCCGCCCTGCGCATCGTCGCCACCCTGGTCAGTCAGTTTCGGCTGTGGCTGTGGCTCAGGGCGCTGATGCAGGCGGGGGTGCAAAACGATGCTGAGATCGCCGCCGCCGCCGAGGTGGCCAACCCCAAGCGCATATATTTTCTAAAACAAGATGTGCGATCGCTGGGGCTAAGCCAATTGCAACGAAGCCTGCCTTTGCTACTAGAATTAGAGTCTGAATTAAAACAAGGCCGAGATGAACGCGCTACCCTGCACACAAAAGTAATAGAACTGTGTCAAATCTTTAGGCCCAAGGGTGTTTAGCGCCAGGTCTGGAACTCGTGAGGCCAGCGCCCCGTCAGGGTTGTGAACCCACTGCGGTGGTCAAATACAGCGATCGCGCTTGGGTCAATGCCCTTACTCTTTAAAAGAGCACTTTAATTGGGTTAGAGAATTAGGTTGGAGCACCGGGACACTCTGGCCACAGCCAGCACAGGAGAAACACATAATATGATCCACCGATTGATTAATTTTTTGCCCATGTCTCACCGCGCCCTGGCCGTGGCGGTAACAGCAGCTAGCCTCACCATGCTAGCCAGTGGCGCTGGGGTGCAGCTGCCCGTGGCGGGCGGCATTACCCTAGGGGCCGCAGCCTACGCCCAAGACAGCGGTGTATCGCCCGAAGAAGTCGCGGGCTACGCCGCCTCGGTACTAGAAATGGACAGCCCCCGCAACGAAGCCCTGGCCCAGATCAACACCCTGCTGACCGGCACCGGGCAAGACATCGGCAGCATTGACATGAGCTGTACTGGCACCGCTAACCTCAACCAGCTGCCCCGCAGCCTGCGCACCGGCGTTCGCACCGTTGTAGTTGACTACTGCAACCAGGCCAGCAGCATTGTGCAGGCCAACGGGCTAACGGTGCGTAAGTTTAACAGCATCACCGCCGCTCATCCCCAAGACCCTGCCCTGGCTGAGCAAATTCGCGCGGCTATGGTGCAGCTGCAACAGTCCCAGGGGTCTTCGCGAGCCAACGGCAACAGTAACTAATGCAATTTATTGACCAGGCTGAAGTTGAGGTAATTGCCGGCGACGGCGGCGACGGCATTGTGGCCTTTCGGCGCGAAAAGTATGTTCCCGCTGGCGGGCCAGCGGGGGGCAACGGTGGCCCAGGTGGGTCTGTGTACGTGAGGACCGTTGAGCAGCTACAAACCCTGCTCGACTTCCGCTACGCCCACCGTTTTAAGGCCGAAAACGGCCAGCGGGGCGGTCGCAAAAACATGACCGGGGCAACCGGGCCTGATCTGTACCTAGAGGTGCCTCGCGGTACGGCGATTTACGACGCCCACACCGACGAGCTGCTGGGCGATTTGGTCACCGAGGGGCAGGTGCTCTGCGTCGCCCAGGGCGGCAAAGGCGGTCTGGGCAACCGCCACTTTCTCAGCAACCGCAACCGCGCCCCAGAGCATGCCCTACCGGGGCTGCCCGGCGAAGAGCGCCGCCTGCGCCTAGAGCTGAAGCTGCTGGCTGAAGTGGGTATCGTGGGCCTGCCCAACGCCGGTAAGTCAACCCTGATTGCGGCCCTATCGGCGGCCCGACCCAAAATTGCCGACTACCCGTTTACTACCCTGATTCCTAACCTGGGGGTGGTGCGCCGCCCCAGTGGCGACGGCACCGTGTTTGCCGATATACCGGGGCTGATCGAGGGAGCACACCAGGGGCTGGGGCTAGGCCACGAGTTTTTGCGCCACATTGAGCGCACTCGGTTGCTGCTGCACCTGGTCGACGCCACCGCCGAGCACCCGACCGAAAATTTTCACACCATCCAAGCCGAGCTGGCGGCCTACGGGCACGACCTGATCGATCGCCCCCAGGTGCTGGCCCTCAACAAAATCGACGCCCTCACCCCCGAGGCCGTAACCGAGCTCACCCAGCAGTTTGCAGACCTGGTGCCGGGGCCAGTGTACGCCATCTCAGCGGTGGCCGGCATGGGGACGGCACCGCTGCTGCAACATATCTGGGACCTGCTGGATCGCGCGGCGGCTGAAGCGGCGATCGCCCTAGCTGAGCAGACCCTAGCTGATCCGGTGCAAGAGACTTAGCTAGGCGGCACTGCTCAAGCGGCGGCGATCGCTCGATCAAAACACGCAAACCCCAGATCCCCAAATCTGGTAAACAAAGATACCTTTATGCCCCGGCCACCGTTACTTAGACGGCTTCTCTAGGGAATCCTAAGGCGGTGTTTCGGCAAGGTTTAGCGTTGGCCATGAGCGTTTCCGTGTTTTCGGTGCTGTCTGAGAGTGAGTCTGCGAGCGTTGCTGGTGCAGCCACTCCGCTGGTGCAGCCGCGTCCTCAATCACAAGAGCAGTCCGGCCCCTGCTGCCCGGTGCAAGGGCTACCCTGGGCAGATCGCCAGCAGCGGCATAGCCAGATCGTCGCGGCCCTGGGGCTGGACGAACCCGGCAATGTCCCCGCCTGGGAAGAAGCGGCTCAGCTGGCGGCCCAATTTTTACGCATGCCCGTAGCGGTTGTCACCCTTGCTGAGGGCCACACCGAATACATTCGAGCGGCCTATGGTCTATCCAGCCTGGGGCTGGGCAATCCCCTATCGCAGCAGCGACAGCTGCCCCTAGAGCGGGGGTTGAGCCTCTATATTCTAGATAGCGATCAGCCGCTGACCTTAGCCGACGCCGCCAACAACCCGATCACGGCCCAGAGCGAGTGGGTTGAGACCTACGGCATTCGCGCCTACTGCGGCGTACCGTTGACCACCTCCCAGGGCATCTGCGTTGGCACACTAGCGGTGATGGATCGTCAGCCGCGCGGCTTTACCGGGCAAGAACTGGCCTTTTTAGCCATGGCCGCCCGCTGGGGCATGAGCGAATATGAGCGCCAGTGGGCCATATCAGGCCAGGCCAGGCCGGGTTCGACCACAGCCACTTTCTCAGACGGCCTGATCAATGCAGTGCGCCTCAACCTGGTGAGCCAGCTCACCCAAGATCTGCGCAGCCCCCTGACCACGGTGATGGGCATGGCGTCTATGCTCAGCCGGGAAATCTATGGCCCGCTGACCCAAAAGCAGCGAGAATACACCGACATTGTTTGCCAGAGCAGCAAAACCCTGATGGCCTTGGTCGATGAGATTACGGACCTGGGGCTAACCCAGACCGGGCACCTAGACCTAGTACCCACCTCCGTTGATATTGGGGCCTTGGGCCAGCAGGTGATTGCCACCCTCACCCCCTTAGCCAAGAAATCGGCCCAGACCTTCACCTTCACCCTAGAGCCTGACGAAAACCACTGGATTTTAGACCAGCGCACGGTAAAACAGATTCTCTACCACCTCACCTTTGGCATCATGCAGGTGGCTGGAGACCACAGCAATCTCTGTATTCACGCCTGCCGTCGCGGTCAGGCGCTCTCGCTGGTGCTGTGGTTAGCCAACCCCTGGCTGGGGGAAGGGCTGCCGGCCCAGGTGATCGATCTATTCCACCCGCCCGTCTCAAGGGCAGAATGTTTGCCCGGCCTAACGTTGTCAGGGCCGAAGCCGCCTGCCCCCCAAGAAATGCCGGGGCTGCTGCTCAGCCAGCACCTGGCCCTACGCCACGGCGGTGAGATTAGGGTGCAGGAAGGTGCCGATAGCGGCTGTCGGCTGATCGTGCTGCTGCCGGTGCTCGATGCCAGCAAGACCCAGGGCGAGGCCTGCACTAGCTAGCTATCCCCTATGCAGCAAGCTTCCTAAATAGGTTTTGAACTAGAGATTCAAGGGGTGATGCTTGCCGACCAAATCAAGCGCAGTTACTGACTAAACAAGCGCAGGCACTGACTAAAGATGTGGGGGGTAATACCTTCGGTTTCTTTGCCCCACCTACCCATGATGCAATACGTGCGATCGCGCCTCATCCCCTACCTGCGCACTCAGATTCTGCCCTCTAAACCCGCCCAGCTGCTGATTCAAACCTGGCTCAAGTGGGATCGTGACAACGTCCCCGGCATGGCGGCGGCACTGTCGTACTATGCGCTGTTTTCGCTGTTTCCTCTGCTGCTGGTGGTGCTGGTGCTGGCTACGGCGCTGCTGCTGCTGGCTTCTCTGGTGTCAAATATTGTGATTAAGGTAATTCTCAACCTGGTCAACACCTTTCAAGAGACCTTTGCCCTTTGGGAGATTGACCAGGAGGCGCTCAGCAGAGGGTTGCAGGCGGGCTGGTCATTTTTGGCCCTGGGCCTGGCGATCGCCGGACTGTTTAGAATTCTCCCCACGATCAGGCTTTCGTGGCGCGATATTTGGCCCGGCGCGCTGCTAACGACCCTGCTGCTGGCGGGGATGCAATGGCTGGTCAGCAGCAGCGTGATTAGCCATTGCAGCCGCTTTGTTTCCTATGGCGTCATCGGCAGCGTGATGATTTTAATGCTGTGGATTTTTCTCGCCTGCCAGATTTTCTTTGCGGGCTGCGAGTTTTCGTTTGTCTACGTCCACATATTTGGCACCAAGCGCCGCGCCGCCAGGTTTGGCGAGTGAGGTTGGGCGAATGGGGGGTGAGGAAAGAGTTTGGAGTGCCTTACCTACTCTCACCGCCCCCACTCACTGTCTACTCTCACGGCTAGAGCTAGACAGCCACCCTAGTCGAGCTTGTCAATCTGCGACCTGAGTTCCTCTAGCTCGGCGTCTACCGCCGCCGACTCGGCAGCGGGAGTGGCGGTCTCAGCGGCGGGCAGTTGGCCCTGGTCAACGGTGCCGCCCAGCATTTGCGCCTTCATCGCTTCCAGCTCTAGATCGACATCGCCCCCGGCTTCCAAACTGGCAAACTGGCTTTCTAAATCGGCTCCAGCCAGCTCTGCCGCCGCCTGGGAGGTGGCTTCCATTTGCAGCACTTTTTCTTCCATGCGCTCGAAGGCGGCCATGGCGCTGCCGGTGTTGAGGCTGCTGGTGGTGCTTTGCAGCTGCTCGTTGGCCTTAGCGGCACTGGCCCGCGCCTTGAGCATGTCTTTTTTGGTCTTGGCCTCAGACAGCTTACTCTCTAGGCCAATCAGGTTGCGCTTGAGCTGCTCTACGGTTGTGCTCTGGCCGTCGAGCTGATTCTTGAGGGCGATCGCAGTTTCAGCCTGGGTTTTCTTGCGCAGCAGGGCCTGTTTGGCCAGCTCTTCGTCGCCCTTTTGCAGGGCTAACTGGGCGCGCTGCTGCCAGGTGTTGGCCTCATTGTTGGACCGCTCATACTGCTGCTGCACCCGCTTCTGGCTGGCGATCGCCCCCGCCACCGCCTGGCGCATCTGCACCAGGTCTTCCTGCATGTCGATAATGGCCTGATCCAAGATTTTCTCTGGATTCTCTGCCGAACTCACCGCCGCATTTAGGTTAGAGCGAACCACTCGGCTAACGCGATCAAATAACCCCATGATGTGCTGCTTCCTTAATCTTTGGTGTTGCGATGGTCTTTCTTAGTTTACAGAAAGTCAGCGGCGATCGGGCGAATGGGGGGCAGTGAGTGATGTGGGTAAGTCTAAGACTTACCCACATCACTCATTTATTCCAGCTCATCCCCCTGCCACTTCAGCACCGACGCATTCACCCCCTGCTCGCGCTTGAGCTTGGCGTCTTGCTCAAACCACTGGGTAATCTGCACGGCGGTCAGCTGATCTACGGGGGTATCGGTATCGGCGGCGATTACCCGCAGCAGCTTGGCGGTGGAGATGGTCAGCCGGGCGAGAAACTTCTCGGGGGATGACAGCAGCGCCTTGTCGACCGCCGCCGACTCTTCGGGGGTGAGAAACTGGAGCGATTGGTCAAGCATGGTGGAGCGAGATCATCAGAGGGCAACTGTGTTTATAGTGTCAGACCTGGCTGGGGTTGGCAAAATCTAACGATAAAATCCAAGTATAAAAAGCGGCCGCCAGGAATGCCTAGCCGCCGCCGTTGCCTGGAGAGGGTTGTGGTAGATCTACGCTTCGGGCAGCGCTTTGGATGCCTTGACTCTGAAACTTCCCAGCCAGGCCCCCAGCAGGTAGCCTGCTGTACACAGCAGCAGACCGTAGATATTCACCCCCAGATCGACAGCGTATTTGCCGCTGCCCAGGCTCACCCAGGCGGGGAAGAGCGGCCCACCGATGACGTTTTCGGCCACCCGCAGCACGCCAAAGATCATCCCCGGCCAAAAGGCGAGGTGAAAGCTCAGCGCCCCGGCCCTGGGCAAAAATGCCAGCAAGAAGATCGGGGCCAAGCCCATGACCATGGTGCCGCTGATGGTGGTAGCCAGAATGATCGCCGGGCCAACGCGATCGCCCATGTAAATGCTCAGCAGGGGCACGTTGCCCAGCAGGGCGATCGCAATAATCCACCAGCGACCCAGGCGGGCCTGGCCCTCGGTGGGGGCACCTTTGCGGTGAAACCAGTCGCGCGCCCCCACCTTAGCGGTGCTCGAAAACGTGGAGTCTAGAGTTGACCCGGCGCTGGTCAGCATAATGGCGTTAAATACCAGCAGCATGGGCAGGCCAAACAGCGCGGGCACCGACAGGCTAGGCGACCCCTCGGCCCCGACGGCGCGGGCGTATAGCCCCACACTGCTAAACAGAAAGATAAAGCCGCCGCTGATAATGCCCGCCCAGATAAAGCCCTTAAACATGGTGCGCGGCCCGGTGATAAAGGCGCGATCGGTCATCACCGGGTCGTGGAAGGGGTAGCTAAAGATCTGCACAAAGGCCAGAGCGCAAAAGGTGAGCGCCCCACTGCGGGTGTCGGCATCCACCACCGGCAGACCCTCGCGGGCCAGCCCAGGGCCAACGGTGGCCAAAATTACCACCAGCAGCACGGCGGCCAGCACCATCTGTGCCCCATCGGTCAGCAGGCTGCTGCGCAGGCCCCCCAGCAGCGTGTAGTAAACCGTGAAGGCAGTCACCACCGCCGCCGCAATCCAATACCCAATGCTGCCCTCAGAACCAAAGTAGAGCGAAAACACCTTGGTGTTTGACCAAACCTCGTTGAGCAGGCGAATGGCGATCGCCAGCAAAAACAGCCGCGAACAGACCTTGCCATACTTGCTCACCAAAAACTCAGGTATCGAGCGAAAGCCGCCCCGAGTGCGGATGTAGTAAAGCGCGATCGCCGCCGTTACAAAGCTCAGGTAATAGATCGCGTAGCCAATGCCCCCCAGCACCCCAAAGGTCTGCCCCAGGCTGGCGGCATTGTCGATCGACTTCGCAAAAATCCAAGAAATCGCCGCACTGGCTACCAACAGCCACATCCCCGGTGCCTGCCCGGTGCTCGACTGGCCCTCAAAAAACTCCGGTGGCGTCACCTTGTCAGGCGTGGTCTGGCGCACCAGATAGAACAGCAAACCGCCATAACCCGCCAGCAGCGCCCAGGTAAGCGTATTTTCAACCATCGGTAGCCCCTTGTGTGTGTGGTGTTGTGGTGTTTTGAACTTTTGCGAGTGAAGCAAATGGGTGGATGGGTAGATGAGTCGGTGGGTGGTGGTCAATGACCGCCACCCACTGACTCATCTACGCCCTAAAGCATCGAAACCATTGCTTGACGAGGCTTCGCCACCCGTTCCGCCTCTGGCAGCACCTCAGCGCAGGTCGTCCACACCCCGCTCAGCAGCGAGTCCTGAAACTGCTGGGGCAAACCCGCCTCCGCCATAGCGACCACCACGGGTTTAGGGTTGTAGACCAACGGCAAAATGCGCGGCACTGGCACAGCAGATTTGATAGAAAACTCAAGCTCAGCGAAGTATACATGGGGCCGCCCTTCGTGGGCGGGTCTACCCAGCACCCCCACATTGCACCAAAACCCACCGGGCACCTGCCGCACCCAGGGAATGCCCGTGTGGGTAGCAAAAATGCCGTCTACCTGGTAACGCTCTAGGCAGGCCGCAATCCAGTCGTCATCGGTGGTCGATTCCCACACAAACTTGTTCACCTGGTCAGGGCTACCGTGGCACAGCAGAATGGCGCTGTCACGCCACCGCAGCCGAATTAAGCGCGGCAATGTCCTTAGCCACTGCCGATGTTCGACGGCGGTGTGGGTATAGGTATAGTCGTAGCTGATCTGGGCAAACCGCTGATCGCGTGGGTCGGTGTAGCCACAGCCGCAGTCGCGCTCCCCGTGGCCGATGGCGTGGTCGTAGTTGCCCTGAAGGCAAATCACCTCGGCATCCCTCAGAAGTTCTAAGGTGCGGTTGGGCAGAGGGCCAAAGCCGCCGATATCGCCCAAGCAAAAGCGGTAGGGCACAGCGGCGGTCTCAGCTAAGAAGGCTTCTACGGATCCAAAGTTGCTGTAGGGGCCGCCGCATAGGGCAATGCGGCTTTCCCCGGCAGGAATCTCAACATCTAAAGGCTCTACGGTCATGGCGATCGCACGTAAGAGGTACCAGCAGTCTCCGTCAAGAGAATTTGCTTGGGCAATACCCTACCAACGCCGCCTGAATTTTTCCTGAGAGGGGTCTATTTGCCGCTAGAAATTGCCGCTAGAAACACAGCCCAGAAACCGGGTTGATTCTGTGACATTCACCGAGTAGTTGCCCATCAAGGCATAAACACCCGGTTTCTCATGAGGGGATCAGCCCTCCTGCACCAGATACCCACAGTGGTGCTCGCCCTGTACCAGCCAGTGGGTGCGCTCCACCGAACAGTCGCCCAGTGCCATCTGAAACATCTCTAATTCATGGCCGCAGATGCTCGGAAACGACTCGGCAATGTGGGAGATCGCGCAGTTGTACTCGGTGATGACGTAGCCAGACCCAGCCTGACGGGTATCGCCATCGTTGACCTCGTGCCACTCTGACATATAGCCCTCGGCCTTACGGAGCTGCACTAGGCGGGCTACTCGCTCAGTTAAGTGGCCTGTGCCCAGGCGATCGCGATACTCCAGGGCCTTGCGCTCCCACTGCTTGCGCAGCAGGGTGCCCACCTGATCTTTGCCCACTGTCTCCAACAGGGTGTTGAGCAGCGACAGGGCAAACTCGTCATATTTGTGGGGGAAGCGATCGCGCCCCTTAGCACTCACCTGGTACAGATGGTTGGGTCGCCCCATGCCTTCCTGTACGACCCGGTGCTCAATTAATTCTTCGGCTTCTAAATCTTTTAGGTGACGGCGAATGGCCTGGGCGCTGACCTCAAAGTGTTTTGCCAAATCGTGGGCCGTCGCCTCGCCCCGCTTGAGCAGGTACGTCAAAATGTCGTCTTTTGTAGAGGGTTGCTGCACAGAGGTCATGGCGTTGGCCCACCTAGCCGTCAGAGATTACGATCCTTAATTGCCCCATAGACCCGGCCTACCCCAGCCTCGGATTATCCTCAGCCAGAAAGACAAAATCTACTTTGACAACTTTCGTGTTGCTAAACTACCATAAAGATAGTTAGACAACTTAAGTGTTGCTTAATTGTATAAAATTATCGAGCTGTGTAGCTATATCTCTCTGTAATGACTGACACCAAAACCAACCAGGCCACCGATAAAAACCTAGAGCTGATGCGCAGCTTCTCTCAGAGCTATGCCAAGCGCACCGGCACCTACTTTTGCTCTGACCCAGGCGTGACGGCGGTTGTAATAGAGGGGCTAGCCAAGCACAAAGACGATTTTGGCTCTCCGCTCTGCCCCTGTCGCCACTATGAAGACAAAGAGGCCGAGGTCAAAGCCATCTACTGGAACTGCCCCTGCGTACCCATGCAGGAGCGCAAAGAGTGCCACTGCATGCTCTTTCTCACCCCCGACAACCCTTTCGCGGGCCAAGAGCAAGACATCGCCTTTGACACCATTCGCACTGAAACCGACAAGTTTTAGGCATTGGGTCTCGGTTTCTAGCCCGCCCCGTTACAGCCTTTCCCATTGCAGCTTTTGTTACAGCCCGTTCTAAAGAGTCGCGTCATGACTGCTTCTGTTCAAACCCTCGTTAGCCAGCCTTACAAGTACGGCTTCACCACCGATATTGAGGCCGATGTCATTCCCCGCGGTCTTAGCGAAGACGTGGTGCGAACGATCTCAGCGAAGAAAAATGAGCCAGCCTTCATGCTGGAGTTTCGGCTGAAGGCCTACCGCAAGTGGCTGACGATGAAAGAGCCAGCCTGGCCCAACGTCAGCTATCCCCCCATTGACTACCAAAACATCGTCTACTACTCGGCCCCCAAGACCCAAGCAAAAAAGCTCGGCAGCCTAGATGAAGTCGATCCGACGATGCTTGAAACCTTTGAGAAGCTGGGCATTCCCCTCTCAGAGCAAAAGCGGCTGGCCAACGTAGCGGTGGATGCGATTTTCGACAGCGTTTCGATAGCTACCACCTTTAAAGAAAAGCTGGGGGAGTCGGGGGTGATTTTTTGCTCGATTTCTGAGGCGCTGCAAGAGCATCCCGAACTCGTTGAGAAGTATCTGGGCACGGTGATTCCCATCGGCGACAACTACTTTGCGGCGCTGAACTCGGCGGTGTTTAGCGACGGGTCCTTTGTGTACATTCCCAAAGACACCCAGTGCCCGATGGATTTGTCCACCTATTTCCGCATTAACAACGGCGACTCGGGCCAGTTTGAGCGCACGCTGATCGTGGCGGAAGCGGGCAGCTCGGTGACCTATCTGGAGGGCTGCACCGCCCCCATGTACGACAGTAACCAGCTCCATGCGGCGATCGTCGAGCTGGTGGCGATGGATGACGCCAGCATCAACTACTCCACCGTGCAGAACTGGTACGCCGGGGATGAGAACGGCAAGGGCGGCATCTACAACTTCGTCACCAAGCGCGGTCTCTGCGCGGGCAAAAACTCCAAAATCTCCTGGACTCAGGTAGAAACTGGCTCGGCCATTACCTGGAAGTACCCCAGCTGCTTGCTGGTGGGCGACAACTCTGTGGGCGAGTTTTACTCGGTGGCGCTGACCAACCACCACCAGCAGGCCGACACCGGCACCAAGATGGTGCACGTGGGCAAAAACACCCGCAGCACCATTATCTCTAAGGGCATTTCGGCAGCTAAATCCAAAAATAGCTACCGGGGTCTGGTGAAAATTGGGCCAAAAGCCACCGGGGCGCGCAACTACTCCCAGTGCGACTCGATGCTGATTGGCGACACCTCCAGCGCCAATACGTTCCCCTACATTCAGGTGCAGAACAGCACCGCCCAGGTGGAGCACGAAGCCTCGACTTCCAAAATTGGCGAAGACCAGCTGTTTTACTTTGCCCAGCGGGGCATTTCGCCGGAGGATGCGGTGTCGATGATCATCAGCGGCTTCTGTCGCGATGTGTTTAACAAGCTGCCCATGGAGTTTGCCGCTGAGGCGGACAAGCTGCTGGCCCTGAAGCTCGAAAACACCGTGGGGTAGAGGTGTGGATGGGTAGAGGTGTGGACGGGTGGATAATACCCGTAGGGTGCATCCGCGAAGCGATGCACCACCCTCGCCGGGCTCCCCCCATAGCCCTCACCCCCAGCCCTCACTCAGAGGGAGAGGGGGGCCGGAATTCCCGGTAGGGTGGGCACTGCCCACCAATTGAGAATCTCTGAATAAGAGAAACTTCCCCACGGACGAGGTTTGAAATGCAGAGAGCTCCAAAGGTTCAGGATATGCGCCGATAGAAGACCATTTGAACAAGCAGGGGTGGATGGTGGGCAATGCCCACCCTACGAGGGCGAAAAATCCAAAATCGCAAATCTAAAATTTCAACGCGCAGGAGCATGGTGGGCGGTGCCCACCCTACAGGAAAACCATGATTAACGAAAACAGCAAAATCCTTCTCTCGGTGCGCGACCTCCGCGCCACCGTAGACGGCACCGAAATTCTCAAGGGCCTCAACCTGGAAGTGAGGTCGGGCGAGATTCACGCCATTATGGGCCTGAACGGCTCGGGCAAGAGCACATTCTCGAAGGTGCTGGCGGGCCATCCAGACTACGAAATCACTGCCGGAGAGATTCACTTCAAGGGCCAGGACATTCTGGAGCTGGAACCCCACGAGCGGGCAACCTCCGGCATCTTCCTGGCGTTTCAGTACCCACTGGAAATCCCCGGCGTCAGCAACCGCGACTTTCTGCGGGTGGCCTTTAACGCTCACCGCAAGGCGCGGGGCGAAGAAGAGATCGACGTATTTGACTTCGATGACCTAATCGAAGAAAAGCTGGATGTCGTAAAAATGGACGCCTCTTTTCTAGACCGCAGCGTCAATGAGGGTTTCTCGGGTGGCGAGAAAAAGCGCAACGAAATTTTGCAGATGGCGCTGCTAGAGCCAGTGCTGAGCATTTTGGATGAAACCGACTCGGGCTTGGATATTGACGCGCTCAAAACCGTGGCGGGCGGGGTCAACCAGCTCAGCAACGCCGACAATGCGGTGGTGCTGATCACCCACTACCAGCGGCTGCTCGACTACATCATTCCTGACTATGTGCATGTGATGGCCGATGGCCGGATCATTACCACGGGCGACAAGGCCCTGGCCAAGGAGCTAGAGGCGCGGGGCTACGAGTGGGTGATGGCAGAGCACCGGGCGGAGGTGACGGCGTAATGGCAAACTCCGTATCAGAACTGAAATTGTCGGCTACTGACCAGCGGGATGCCTACCTGAAGGGGCTGGTGCAGATCGTGAGGGCGGCGGTGCCGGGGAATCTGGGCCTGGGGGAGGTGCGATCGCGCGCCGCATCCTTCCTCAACGAGCAAACCTTCCCCTCCACCCGGCAGGAAGACTGGCGCTTTACTGACCTGTCGCCCATGCTGGCCATCGACTTTGCCACCGCTGAGGAAGCTTTGGTAGCTGAGACCGACATCGCTGAGCTACGCCTAGCAGAAACCGCTGGCGCTCAAATTGTGGTGGTCAACGGACGGGTGAGCACCGAACTTTCTCGGCTGGAGAACTTGCCCGAGGGGGCCAAGGTGGGTTCTCTTCGCGCTCATCCCGAACTCCACACTCAGCTGGTAGATCGATTGGCCCAGGCCAGTGGTAGTCATGAAGTGTTTACCGCCCTCAACACCGCTGGTTTTCAGGATGCGGTGGTGATTTGGCTGCCCCGCAATCTGACAATCGAGACGCCGATTCAGATTATCTACGTCTCCCAGACTGGAGAAAATCCTTGCATAGTTCAGCCCCGCTGCCTGGTGGTGGCCGAGTCGGGCAGCGCCGTCACTCTGATCGAAGACTTTTGGGGTAGTTCTGCTGAGACCCACTTTACCAACGCCGTCACTGAGCTGTGGCTCGACGCCAATGCCCAGGTCACCCACAGCCGCATTCAACGGGAGGGCGCTGGCACTTTTCACATCGGCAAAACCGTGGTCACCCAGGCCCGCGACAGCCAGTACGTGGGCACCGCCGTAGACTTTGGCGCTCGGCTGGCCCGCCACAACTGGGAGATTTACCAAACCGGCGAACAGACCACCACCAAGCTTTATGGCTTAGCGGCGATCGCTGCCAGCCAGCAGGCCGACACCCACAGCCTGGTAGCCCTCAGCCATCCCCACGGCACCGTCGAGCAAGAGCACAAAGCTATTGTCGATGGCCGCGCCCACAGCGTGTTTAACGGGCGCATGGCCGTGGCCCAAAAGGCCCAGAGCACCAGTGCTAGACAGCTCAACCGCAATTTGCTGCTCTCAGACAAAGCGCGGGTAGACACCAAGCCCCAGCTCGAAATTGTCGCCGACAACGTGAAATGCGCCCACGGGGCCACCGTGAGCCAGCTCCAGGCCGACGAGATTTTCTATCTGCAAAGTCGCGGCATCAGCGCCCCCCAGGCCCAGCGGTTGCTGATCTATGGCTTTGCTATGGAAATTTTAGAGACAATAGAGGCGGAGACGCTGCGATCGCGCCTCGCCGAAACCATTACCCAATGGACGTAATCTCTCACCCATCCACCCCCTACC
>QBMN01000008.1 GCA_003241845.1 Shackletoniella antarctica
CATCTGGACGGTAGCCATGGTGCCCGAAGAGGGGATTAGTACGGATGCTCTTCATTCCCTGGCGCTGCCATGTACTCGGCCACCCAAAGAGGCAAAAGTAAAAAAGGCTCGGTTCAGTTCAAAAACACCAAAGGACGGCTGCAAATCGTCTTTTGTTACCCCGTCGAAGTGGATGGGGAGGTACAGCGCAAGCGGTTTTACATCTCCACGGGTTTTGACGACACGCCTCTGAGCCGCCAGCGAGTAGGCGATACGGTCAGGGCGATTCAGCGAGATATTGACTATGGGGAGGTAGATCTCAGTTTGCAGAAGTACCAGACCGTTGGATCCCTCACCACGGTTTCCCCCATTTCCCCCAATCCGCCCGTAGCTCCTGAGATGGGGCTGGATAAGATTTGGGAGAAGTACGCCCAGTTCAAGAAGCCCCAGATCAGCCCCAGCACCTACGCCAAAGACTTTACCAAACAGAAAAATCACATCAGCCGTTTCCCCAGTCGGTCTCTGGACGAGGCTATTCTGATTCGCGACTACCTGCTGGCGAAGTTGACCCCGGATGCCGCCAAGCGCTGTCTGACCCAGCTCAAAGCCTGCTGTAGTTGGGCAGAGGAGGAAGGCTTAATCGAGGGCAATCCTTTTCTGACAATGAAAATTAAGGCTCCCAAGGGGCTGTCTGAAGATGAGGACGTGAACCCCTTTACCAAGGAGGAGCGAGACAGGATTATTGCGGGGTTTGAGGGCGATCGCTACTACAGCCACTACACCTCCTACGTTCGCTTCCTCTTTGCCGCTGGAGCCCGCCCTTCCGAAGTCATTGCCCTCCAGTGGAAGCACGTTACCCAATCGGTCATCAAGTTCAGGCAGTCGGTGGTGGTCTCTGAGAATGGCTTGACCTTGAAAGAGGGGCTGAAGACTCAGGGGAAGCGCAACTTTCCTATCACTCCAGAAGTCAAGGCCATTCTTGATGCCATCACACCGGAGAAGGACGATAGCGATACCTTTTTATTTCCCAGTCCGAAGGGCAAATTTATCGATCAGCACAACTTTTCTACCCGCGCCTGGCGAGCCGTCCTCAAAGCCTCTGATATTTTTTACCGCAAGAGCTACCAGTGCAGGCATACCTTCATCAGCCTTTGCGTGGAAGCCCACATCAACAGCACGGCGATCGGTCGGTGGACTGGCACCAGCGCTAAAATGATCGACAAGCACTACGGAGCCACCAATTTCACAAACTTGAGGCCTCCTGACCTTACGTGATGTGCTCCCGTAGCCAGCTCTAGCTAAAATTGGGATCTTCCGTTTGGATCCAAACCCAAGCGTCTCATAGTTCAGCGCACCTATGACAGCTACCGTCACCCTTGATATCCCAGAGCACATTCACCAGCGACTGGTGAATACCGCCGAGGCAACTCAGCGCCCTCTCAATGAAATTATTCTCAGGGCACTGCAAATCGGTAGCCCACCCCCTTGGGATGATGTGCCGCCAGAGTTTCAATCTGCATTAGCTGCCCTAGATCGGCTGGCTGATGATGCTCTGTGGAGAGTTGCCCGTAGCGAAAGATCTGAAGCCGAACTAGAGCGGTACGACGAACTGCTGGATCGAAATCAGAACGACAGTTTGACAGCAGCGGAACGAAGCGAGCTAGCCGCACTCAGGAAAGAGGCAGAGCAATTTATGCTTTGCAAGGCTCAAGCAGCAGTCTTGCTGCGCTGGCGAGGGCATTCGATTTTGTCAGAAGCTTGATGGCCAGCTATATTCCTGTAGACTTGCGCAATCAGGTTCGAGCGTGCGATCGCAATCGTTGCTGCTATTGCAAAACCAGCGAGGATCTGAGCGGCATTCGCATGGCTTTTGATCATATTCATCCCCGTTCAAAAGGCGGAGAAACCTGCTTTGAAAATGTCTGCTTAGCCTGTCGATCCTGCAATGAATTCAAGGGCGACTCGACGACAGGTCAAGATTTACTCACCCAACAGACCGTGCCACTTTTCAACCCCAGGCTTCAGAATTGGCACCAGCATTTTGCTTAGAGCGATGACGGCAATAAAGTCGAGGGCAGTACCGCGATAGGTCGAGCTACGGTTCTAGCTTTGCGGATGAACAATGAAGCCATCCTAGCAGCCAGAAAACGCTGGGTTTCAGTAGGCTGGCACCCTCCTAAGAATTAGGCCTGATACGCTCCTTTAACATTGCAAGGTCACGGAAGAGAATGTGCAAAATCGTTCTCTTTCGTGACCTTTGACTTTTGTGCTGAAAGTATCCTAAATTCTCCGTGACATTTTGTATTGAAGCTGAGCAAGGGCTGATACTTCAATTTAGGATCGGGTGTATCAGGATGCTGCGCCCCTCTCGGGGGCTTCGCGGAGAGGCCACACAGTATGCCAAGGTTTTGGCAAAAACTGGGCAACGGCCCTCCCCTCAGGGTTTCTACCGTTTTTGAAGACGCTATCGCTTTCGCCTCAGGGTGGCGTCGTGTTTTTAACCTCGTTTCTCCATGCTTTCCACGAGCAACCTGTCTGCCGCTCAGGCGGAGACGTATTACACGAAAGAGGATTATTACTCGGCTGAGGAAGCCGCTCACCCGACCAAATGGGTGGGTAAGGGGGCTACGTCGTTGGGTTTGGCTGGAGTCGTCAATCAGCAAGAGTTCAGCCAGATGCTCTCGGGGCAGACAACCGATGGGCAGGTGTTGACAGGTAAGGTGGTCGATCCAGAAAAGCGGCGAGCGGCAACCGACTTTACCTTCAGTGCCCCGAAGAGTGTCAGCATTGCGGCCTTGGTACAGCAGGATGCGCGAGTCTTGGAAGCCCATCATCGGGCAGTGGCCAAGGCGCTAGCGGTTTTGGAAGAGCGCTATGCCCAGACGAGAATTTCAACTGAGGCGGGGCGAACGAAGGTGACGACGGGGAATATCGCCACAGCCGTGTTTACCCATTCCACCAGTCGGGAGGCGGAGCCGCAGTTGCACAGTCATTGCGTGGTGATGAATGCGACGCAGCTGGCGGATGGGCGGTGGTTTAGTTTGAGCAATGAGGGGGCGATCGCACACCAAAAGCTCCTCGGCCAGATTTACCAGAATGAGCTGGCCGTAGCCCTCCAGCAGCAGGGTTACCGGATTGAAGCCAAGGCCCACGGGCAGTTTGAGCTGGCGGGGTATTCCCCAGAACTGCTGAAGGTATTCTCGACCCGCAGGCAGCAGATCCTAAAACTGATTGAGGAATGGGAGGCGACAGGATCTGAGAATAACCGAGCCACGCGGGAAACGGCGATGCTGGTATCGCGGAAGCGGAAACCCAAGGAGGTGGACGAGGGGCTATTGCAGCGAGGGTGGAATGCGCTGATTCAGCTCAAGGGGTTGGAGCTGCCGGAGTTGCCCGAAGGAGTCGCCCATCTACCCGACTTATCACCATCGGCGCAATCAGCCATTGATTCAGCGATCCAGCACTGTGGGGAGCGGGAGTCGGTGTTTCGGAGGACGGCGCTGGAGCGGTTTGTATTTGAGCATGAGCTTGGGGTGCAGGGGTTTGAGGCGATTCAGCAAGCCATTGTAGAGAGCCCCGAACTCATCCGCGTCGCCGAGGGCAAGCTCACCACCCAGACCGCGCTCAATCTGGAACTCAACACCATTCGTCTAATGCAGCAGGGACGGGGGCAGGTGGCACCGATTGTCCCCAGCGGTACCCAGGTAAAGCGTCTGGAGAGCCACTCGCTGACCTCGGAACAGCAAAATACGGTGGAGATGGCGGCGACCGCACCGGATGCGGTGATGGCGTGGCAGGGCGTAGCGGGGGCTGGCAAGACCTATGCCCTGAGTGTTTTGAAAGAACTGACCCAGGAACAGGGGTACGACATTCGAGGATTAGCGCCCAGTGCTGAAGCGGCCCATGTCTTGGGAAAATCGTTGGGGATTGAGGCTACGACCGTAGCGGACTTATTGGTTTCTGATACCCCTGATCAAGCACCACAACCCAGGCTGTGGATTGTGGATGAGGCGGGACTATTGAGCATGAAGGATGCCCATGCTCTGTTGCGGCGGGCAGCGGCAGGCAGTTTCCTGAATTCATATCTCTGTTAGACCAGATTTGGCCTCTTTTTACAATCCCTGCGACCTGTCTTTACCAGCGGTGATTGAAAAATTGCGAGCAGATTTTATCATGGGGTAAATTCCCCTAGGCACGGAGCCTTTCTAATAATCTCCATATCGTAGCGGTATTCTGAAGCAGAGATATGGTGTGGAATTCCCTCTATTCACGCTGAGCCCCACCGGAAAATGGTGTTCGCGAATTGCGATAGTCCAAAACCACCGTGCACACCTCCTTAACCATCCTGACCTATGGCAACCGCTAACCCACTCCCCCTCAGAACCGTCACAGAAGGCTTGAACGTCCGGACAGTGGACGATCTCAAAAAGATGCTCCAGCTACTGTCAATTCAAGCGAGACCGACCCGTAAAGCGGAACTCGTTGACACCATAGCGGGCTACCTGTTGGGTTCAGGCCTGAAAAGCCTGTGGCAAGATCTGGATCAGCTACAGCAGGCGGCTGTGGCCGAAGCGGTTTATCTGACGGGGGGCTGCCACCAGGGTGAGCAGTTCCGGGCCAAATATGGGGCATTGCCCGAATGGCGCGATCGCAGTTCTATGTATAGCTACAAGCAACCGGCGGCTAAGCTTGACCTGTTTTTCTACCCCACCGGCACCTATACCGCCCCAAATCTGTTGCCCGAGGATCTGCGTCTCAAGCTCAAAGCCTTTGTTCCTGAGCCCAGGGCACTCACCTTGCCCAGCGCCGAACAACCGCCCCAGACCTTTCGGGTCGAGCATCGGTACTTCGACTACCAAGAGCGTCAGTCTGTAGCGACGGCGGAAGATGTGGCGGTGGTGTGCTGCCCCACGGAGCAAGTAGCCCAGCAAGATTTGCTGGCGGTGCTGCGGCTGATTCACCTGGGTAAAGTCAGCGTCAGCGACAAAACTCTAATGCCCAGTAAGGCCACGCTGAACACCATTGCCCCCCTCCTGCAGGGCGGCGACTACTACAGCGAAGCCGATGAACCCGACAACAACTACCATGACCCCATTGGCACCATTAAACCCTTTGCCTGGGTAATGCTGGTGCAGGGGGGCGGACTGGCCAGCCTCGATGGCAAGAAGCTGCAACTGACAAAGGCTGGCCAAAAAGCGATGGGGGCCGCCCCGGCAAAAACCATCCAAACGATCTGGAAGAAGTGGCTCAAAACCACCTTTTTAGATGAGTTGCGTCGGGTGGAGTCGATCAAAGGCCAAACCGGTAAAGCCAAGCGCAGCTTGACGGCGGTCAGCGGTCGGCGGGCTCAGATTGTGGAGGCTCTGGGGCAATGCCCGGTCGGGGAATGGGTGACCTATGACGACCTCAAGCGTCACATGATTGCCAGTGGCCAGACCTTCGAGGTCAGCCGTAATCCTGAGAATCTTTACATTAGCGAGCCTGGCTATGGTTACCTGTATGAGGCCGGGGGCTCCTGGAATATTCTGCAAGATGCCTATATGAAGTGTTTTTTGTTTGAATATGCCGCCACCCTGGGGCTATTGGATGTGGCTTACATCACGCCCTACGATGCCCCCCGAGGCGACTTCGATAGCTTCTGGGGTGCCGATGACCTCTCGTTTTTGAGTCGCTACGATGGCTTGCTGGCGTTCCAACTAAACCCCCTGGGAGCCTTTTGTATGGGGCTATCCGACACCTACACCGCTGCTCCCATCACCACTGAAAGCACGCTGCGGGTGTTGCCCAACCTCGACATTGTGATGGCCGGAGCCCCACTGAACCTGGCAGACCATTTGATGATGGATACGTTTACTCGGAAAACCGCTGATGCGGTCTGGAAGCTAGACCGGGAAGTGGCCCTCAAGGCGGCTGAGGCGGGGCATTCGCTGCAAGAGTTTTACGACTTTTTAACCCAGGCCAGTGCGGAGGCCCTGCCCCAGACCGTCGAGCAGTTTTTTGCCGACTGTCGCAGCCGTTCGCAGAGTCTGCAAGACCAGGGCATGGCCCGACTGATTGAGTGCGCTGACGCGACTTTGGCGGCGCTGATTGCCCATGACTCGCGTACAAAAAAGTATTGCCAGCTGGCGGGGGAGCGGCATTTGGTGGTGTTGTTAGATGACGAGACTCGGTTTCGCAATGGGTTGCGCAAACTGGGGTATAGTTTGCCGATGAGTAAGGGTTAAGGATGGTGCGGTGCATAGTGATTTAGTCCTATCGACTCTCTCAACTATTCCAACAACTGCTTCGGCCTTGGCCGGGTAGGCGGCTCAGTTGGCAGGGGTGAACTTTGTAGCAAAAACTACATTATGGTCTATGGGTACTAAACCCGAAAAGATGTGGAAAGTTTCTGGCGACCCATCCAGATTTGGATAATATACGGAAAGTTTCTCGCGATCTGGCGGATTGAGGTAGATATGCAGAAAGCTTCTCGCTATCCACCCTATCAGAGTTAATATGAGGAAATTAACTCTCTAATAAGATTGTTAGCTAGCCTTGTCCCTGAGAGTGCATAGGGTCTAGGCGTGGACATACTAGAGTTTTCTATTCTACGATTTTTTTAAGTAGGGATAAATGATCAAGTTTTCATCCGGATGGCTGAATTCACCTATGAAAATTTAGCTTGACAAACCAAGTTATGGCCTGAAAGTTAGTCATAGTTTGATGCCAGATTTAACGAATCGTGTTTCATAGATTTCCTGCTAACTTGATTTATTTCTACAGGATAATTTACTTATGATTTCAGGCATTGATATGTCAGTCCCGATGATCGCAGGACTCCTAGATTCAATTATTGAGGAGATGGGAGCTAAGGATAGGCGTGAGCATGAGCGCCGGATGAAGGATCTTCAGATCATTGAGAATTCCAACTTGAAGGATGAGTATGTAAAGCAATTACTTCTTGATCGAATATTGTATCCAGTTGAGAGAGCGCAACATGATATTCAAAATGCTGCTAAGCATGCTCAGTGGCTGTCTGAAATAGTTCTTTTTCACTATAAGGATCACGGTCTAACTCAGGAGCAAGCTTATGAGCTTTCAAAGCAAATCAAGCTGCTTGCGATCCAAATCACCCATGCAGATTCACTACATGATCTCAAGTTCGTCTATGCAGTAATTACGATGTTCAACAACAAGGTTTCGGTTTTCAAGCATTCTAAGAGAGAATACTCTATCCATTACAACATCAGGGATCACATTCTGAATAAACTAAATAGCTGTATTGCTACCGGCAATAATTTCAAGGTCAGAGAAGAACTGATGAAAATGATGACCGGCCAAGGCTTGCCTGCTTTAGAACCCCAAAAATAATATTTTTTGTATTTAGCAAGTGCAGGATAGATTAGCGTCGCACAATTCAGGTATTCCGTGTTTTGAGAAGCTAAAACAAATATGAATAATCTAGATCTTCATAAACATTTTGCAGTTCTTGAGCTTAAGCCAGGTGCTTCCTTAGAACAAATTAAAGCTTCGTATAAAGAATTAGTTCAAATTTGGCACCCAGATCGGTTTCAAAATAATCCCCAATTACAGCAACGCGCACATCTAAAGCTACAGCAAATCAATAATTCCTATGATTTTATCAGGGAGAACTACGATCCCGATGATATAAGCGAAGATTCAGAAATTGACCCATCTAAAATATCTGATCTCAACGAATTACGTGATGCATTGCTAAGATGCAAGTTCTGTAGCCCTGTTCCCTTATTATTAAAAATAGATTTTAAGAAAGCTGGTTTAGTTAGTAAATTAAGAGATGGACATTATGTTTATCATTTAAGCCATTCGCTGGGAGGACAGCACCTATATATAACCTCTTTCCCAAAGTCAGAAAATTTTGAGTCAAGCTACAACTCAGTTGTTTTGTCATATTTTGGTGCATTTCTTGGGAGAGGTGAAATTTTGGATATTGTTCGCCAGTTACGTGGATGCTGATTTCTTATCTCTGTAGGAGTTTATCAGTGATATTCTGCTGTCTAACAACCCCGCTGCACCAGAACGAATTGAGATTACTGGTGAGAAGCAAAAGTGATCTGCGTCCGGTTAGCGGAAACGTTAGGCGTCACCGAAAAACTATGCCCAGTATCAAGTGCACAGCGAAACTTGCTAGACGAGCCGGTCTAAGCCTTTCCCCTCCAAGCAAAGATACGTCTGATGACCTATTCCCCCGACAATGCGCTGATCATCCAGAGCGATGGCCCTTAGGGGCAGGTCTTCGACCATCGCACCGCCCTGCTCGACGTCCACGCCCCAAGGCCGAGGCGGCCCAGGCGGCGGTCGCTGAACTTGATCGTTAGAGCGACCCCATCAGACACATTGAAGGCATATATAGATTCAGCCTATAAGCCTTCGGATGTATAAAGGCATTCCCGCAGTATGCTAAGACTGAGTTATGTTCTTGGCGTTATGAAAAGGCGCAATGGTCAATTTAACCCGAAACGCAGAATGCTGAAGGTTGAACAGTGTGATTTCGAGAGCCTTGCTGAACTTGCATCTCAGGCTAAGTATGGTGGGAATCCTGAGCATAAGAGAAATCCAGGCAATTTCGGCTTGACACCGCCTAGTGGGCCTAGACCAGGCAAATCTCTCTGTGACTCCGTTAAGGTTTTTACCAAGCAGGAAGCTCTAGATTTGCTAAAGAAAGGCATTAAAAACGGACTGGTCAGCGATCGCTTTGAAGGGCAGTGGCCTAAGAACGTTTGGTCGGTCATGGAGGATGGAACTCCGCTAGAAGCACAGCTTGAGTCAGCTGAGCAGGGAGCATACCACGGTTACCCCATGCAAACTGAGGATCCATTTTGTGAAGAAGTGATTAAGGAATGGAGGATTCGGAGTGAACTCGCTTAGCCTTAACTTTGAATGGCTTACAAGTGGAAATGATTCGCCCCAGATTCGACAGACTATGGGGATGTTTGGGCTGAAGGTGGGAGATATCAGTCTTGCGAGAAATGAAGATACTTGGTCTCAAACGATCCGCGACAGCGTTCTTGTTTCCGCTTATCCTCTTGCTGCATGGATGGTGTCTTCTTGGTGGAGATTACTTTACGAGCCTCTTCCGCCAACAGGAACTAGACCTTCAGTCACTTGGAAGATGGCGCACGAGCTTACGGCAGCGAATCAAGGATTTATTTGGCCAAGAGTAATACTAGCTTCAGATACTGAGTTAATGCAGATATGGTCTACAGCATCTAACGCTATTGAACAACAGTCAGTTAGGTACATCAATAGTCTGGATCGACCATTCCCGGTAGATTTACTCGAATTTGAGCAAACGGCCAAGGCTTTTATTGAATCTGTCTTATCTCGTCTTGACGCAACAGGGATTACCAACACTCCTCTAGCCAACCTTTGGCAAGAAGTCCAGGAAGAACTTGCTGATCCGTATGCAAGTCAGTATCGTCGTTGTGAAGCTGAATTAGGTTTTGATCCTGATGAGTGTCCTGAAAACCTTGTGAAAGATGCCCTGAAACTTGTTGAGCAGATGGGGGGCAAAACATTTTCAGAGGTAGCTCCTGCTTACAGCAAAGATTTATTAGAAGCAAGACCACTCAGCGCAAAAATCAATGAGTTGATCCAAGAGTCAGGATTTGACGGCAAACCTGAAGTTTCTGTTGATCACTCTACTTCACCAGAATTCTCAAAAGCACCATGGCAAAAGGCAAACGAAGTAGCTTATCGTCTACGTGATGTGATCGATATTGAAGAAGATCCAGTTACTGATGATCAACTCTATGACTTGCTTGGCCTACACAAGGCTGAATATGAAGCGTTTAATCCTCCACCTCAACGACGCGTTTCGATTGCAGTTCCATCAGAGCAAATCGGATTTAAGTTTCACACTAGAAAACGACACCCAATTGCAAAAAGATTTGAGCTGGCCAGGTTCATTGGCGATTACTTACTCTATGGAAATCATGGAGAATCATGGCTTGTGAACACAGATCTAAGAACATCAAGGCAAAAATATCAACGTGCTTTTGCGGCAGAATTCCTGTGTCCTCTCAGTAGCTTGCGAGCTTATTTAGACAATGATTATTCAGAGTCGGCTATGGAAGATGCAGCTGAACATTTTAAAGTGAGTTCACAGACTGTCGAATCAATGCTTACAAACAATGGGCTAATTTGTTCTCCTCAGTCAGCTAGTTATTTAGAAGCTAGCCTTCCCTATTAATTGATTTGGCGCGGTAGATAAAGCGTTTCGTCTACCAGAAAATCGCTCTAATACTGCGTTGGTGCGGACGGCATAAAGGTTATCGGTAGGGGTTTAAGATTACCTGCCGCCGCACAACTTCACCGTTGAGAGTATCTACGTTTTCTCCGTAGCATTGGACTGTTAACGAGGGATGAGAGCCTAAAAGCCTTGCCGAGTATACGTTTCAATTTTTTGTTTTAAATCGGCTACAACCATTGTAAGACAAGCTTTCAGGCATTTATCATCGCTTTAGAGACCAGTGCCACGGTTAGAAATACCTCCCATGAAGACCCTGCCCCTCAATCTTGTTCCCTACAAGAGAACAACCGAGTTCACAAACGTATCGGTGCCCAGCGGATTACTCCACGCCCATCAGACTAAAGAAGACGTCTGGGGAAAAATCGTTGTGCTTGAAGGAGCCTTGACCTACCGGATACTAGAACCCGTAGCCGAGGAAATTTCCCTTGCCCCTGGGCATTACGGCGTGATAGAACCCACCATAAACCATGAAGTCATCCCGCAAAGCGGGGTTCGGTTTTATGTTGAATTTTATCGGGAGGCCGATACCCAACTCCCATCTTGAGCCGGATGACCTATTCCCCCGACAATGCCCTGATCATCCAGAGCGATCGCACCTTTCAGCAGGTCACCCCAGGTCACCGCACGGGGCTTTACTTTCGAGGTAAAAAAGCCCCCCTCGTGTCGCTTCGGTGGAGTCGTGGTTTGGCATACAGCAGCACGACACTCAATAAAAGTAAAGAACATCCATCACAATTGGGCGAAAGTTGACCTATTTGGGGTGAGCGTCCCACTTCCTGTGAATCTGGCGATTGAAGGGTGTCACAACGCAGCGGGTTAAGCCACTGTAGAGCGAAGGGCAGACCTACTGCCTTTCCGTCCAACCCTATAGCGAACTCCTTATAGTCAAACCGCCCCCGGTGCCTAGTGCATTGGGGGTTATTCAATGGTGCGATCGCGCTTTAGGTGGAGCCATAGTCATCATCAAACCATTGGCATTGTGGCTCAGGGGGCACCCTGGACGGCACAATAACGCTATGAACCGACAGAACTGCATTAAAACGATTTCTGCCCATACCCCCTTTAACGAGCAGGAAGCCGATTCCATCACGGCTACTCTGGCTTTTCTCGACGGGCAAACCCGCTTCTGGCAGCGGGATAACTATATTGGGCACCTCACAGCCTCTGCCTGGGTAGTCAATGCCACCAGATCTCATGTGCTGCTGACCCACCACAGAAAGTTGAACCGCTGGCTACAGGTGGGCGGCCATGTAGAGGAGGGGGATGGCTCTCTGCTGGAAGCGGCCTTGCGCGAAGCCAAGGAGGAATGCGGCATTCAGGCGATCGCACCGCTACAAACCACAATTTTCGACATCGGCCATCACCCGATTAACACCGCCAAAGAACAGCCCCATGTACATTACGACCTCCGGTTTTTGCTGGTGGCCCAGGATATGGAGTTCGCGGTTTCTGAGGAATCCTATGCCCTGGGCTGGTTCGCCTTGGATGAGGTACACACTATCAGTGACTCAGCCGCCCTGCACCGGATGACGCGTAAGCTGGCCGGTCAATCGCTTTCGCCGTCGCTCTGAAGCAGAAGAATGCCTACGTGAGCTGTGGAGTTCTGCCCTAAGTTACGACTACACTTTGCTCTACTATCCCCCCCGGAGAGGAATCTACGTTTATTGTGCGGAAGGAATATGACAAGCTGGTGCGCGATGGTCAAAGACCGGCCCTTGGCCATCGCATCCCCAACATTCTAAGTGCCCAACAGGTGGCGTTTAGTGTTGAGGCGATGACCCGAGCTACTGCCAGGCTCTACGCCAAAAGCTGATCGAAGAAGCCCAGGCGGCGGCTGAGGCCGGTGAAGATACCCTGGTGACAGAATTAGCTGACCTGTGGGAGGTGATTGACGCCACGATGGTAGCCTACGACATTCAGCGGAACCAGGTGATGGCCTGCCAATCAATCGCCGCGCCCGAGGGCTTAGGATGATTCCATGCACCTAATGTAGACGTATACTCTGCAAAGAATCTTCCTATCGGCACCCTATGGAACTCACGTCTGCTGAACTGAGCCAGGTACAGGCCCAACTGCAAACCTATGCACCGGCCCAGCCCGCTGCCGACAGCCTGATTCAGCATCAAGGACAGCTGGAGGCGGCTCTGGAAGCCATGCTGGTGGATACCTATGGCGCGCCTGCGGAGTTTGGTAAGCCGTCGCTGTGGGCAGTAACGCGAGATGTGCTGCGGCAGGAGTTGTGCAGCGATGACGGTTTTCGAGGGCGCATTCGGGCCTATGTGGAGAAGCCCCAGCAGGCGACGCTGCTGACGGGGGCAATTATTTACCTGGTGGAGCAGGTGGCGCTGCCATTTGTTATTAGTCCGTCGCTGGCGGCGTTAGTGGTGCTGTATGTCGCCAAGGTGGGGCTAGATATTTTTTGCAAGTACACCGAACCCTCTGAACCAGATGTTTAAGACTATGTTGCATAGCCTTTAATACCGAAGCCTATTCGGTTACACCCGGTTTGTAGGGGCATTGCAGTGCAATGCCCCTACGAGATCCCTATTTTGAACCGGGGTTTCTCAAAGCAGATTTCGTATTAGACCAAGTAGTAGGGTGGGCAATGCCCACCACCCCATTTATTCACCCACCACTAACCCTTCGCCCTCAAAAACTCCTGCCTTTTTCCCTCCACAGCAACATCCCCAATCTTCGCCATAAAACCCCTCTACCACAAACTGTCGAAAACTCGAAAATTCCCATTGGTGTGGGCAGTGAACGGTGGGCAGTGCCCACACCTACTGGGGCGAGGCACCGCTCGATATCGTGAGCGGTGCATTGCGACCCAAAAGTCTATTTTGTGGATGGTTGTGCCTACTAAGGGGTTGTGAATGCACCCTACGGTTGGTTTTGCTCAAATGCCTGCCGGAGTTCGTCGGAGGTGGTGTTGAGGATTTGCGCCGCTTCGGTGAGAAGGGCTTCGTTTTGGGTGGTCTGATAGAAGCGAGCAAGATTGCGAAGAGAAATGCCTAACCCGTGCTCGTCATTAAATTCGACGGTGATTCTCAAATCTTCTATGTAGTAAGCTCTGGCGTTTTCAGCATCACCTGTCTCCTCAGCGACCTGGCCAAGTTGGTAATACGTGCTGGCCTGCCCATAGCGATCGCCAAACTCGATGAAGAGGTCTAAGGCCTGTTGGTAGTACTGCTGGGCCTGCTCATAGTGTCGCTGCGCCTGCGCCACGCTGCCTATCTGGTGGTACGTGCGGGCCTGCTCATAGCGGTCGCCAAACTCGATGTTGAGGTCTAAGGCCTGTTGGTAGTACTGCTGGGCCTGCTCATAGTGTCGCTGCTCCTGCGCCACGCTGCCCATCTGGTGGTACGTGCGGGCCTGGGCATAGCGATCGCCAAGCTCGATTTTGAGGTCTAAGGCCTGTTGGTAGTACTGCTGGGCCTGCTCATAGTGTCGCTGCGCCTGCGCCACGCTGCCCATCTGGTGGTACGTGCTGGCTTGTAGACTACCCTTAAGTTCATCAGGTACGTCTTCAAGTTTGTTAATAATTTGAATTGTTATTTGGTAATATTTTTGCGCTGCTTCGTAATTCTGAGATTGATAATAGCCAAGCGCGATCCCATCCAACAATGCCAACAGGGAAAGTTCGACCTCCTGATCTCGTTGCTCTTCAGGATATTTATCGATCGCTACATAGACATCACGAGCCAGCTGTATCTTTGTTTGCTTGTCCTGATTCAGTTTTAGAAACTCATCTAAGCAACCATAGATACTAAGCACTCCTTTTGCAAAGAACTTCAGACCGATCTGTAAAGCAGCGTAGAGATTATCATATTCAAGACGAGTAAAGGATAAGCCTAGTTGCCGTTCTTGAGGATCTTTGGAATTCATCAGTTGTTGGTACTGGCCTGCAAGGTCCTGATAGTGGTTCTTGAATCCGGTCTCCAGGGCATCGCGAGTCGCTTCGTCCAGTTCTGCTAGCTTGGTTTTCAAGAAGTAGGGGAAAATGGGTTGAATCGTGAGGATTCCAGATAGGCCAGCATCATGGGGAGACAGAAGCCCCCAATTGATCGCATCCTGAATAGCATTCTCGAATTGTGAAAAGTCGTAGCCTTGAAACGGCTCTAGCTTTTGAAGTTCCTGAATATAGCTGCTTGACACAAGCTGAACAAAGACTCCCTTAAACGGAGCCAAGCACAGCAGCAGCTTCTGCGCTTGCGGCGACAAATTACTGTGAGAATATTCCACACATTTCAAAATGCTCTGGGTCTTATCGTCACTGCCGCTGTCCAGGTTCACATCTGCCGCGTCCAGCGCTGCCAAAATCTCCGTGGGGCTTTGCCGTGCCAGGTTCGCCAGCACCACTTCCATCGCTAGGGGGTAGCCCGCCAGCAGCGTCATCAGCCGCCCAAAGTCTTTGTCTTGCCTCAGTTGCTCAATCCGTGGGTTACTGCCTACATGCTTTTCTAAAATTTTCTCGGCTAGCTCTGTGCGCGATTGTGGGTCTAGCCCTTGCAAAGCGTAGCGGTTGTCGCGATACACCTGCGCCAGCCAGTCTTCGCTACTGCGAGAGCCAAGCACTACCCTGGTTTTGCCGCCCACCAGCTTTTGCAAAAAGTCCTTCAGCTTGGTCTGTTCGGCCTTGGGCAGGGTGTTTTGAATCGCCAGATCCTGCCCTGTCACCGACTCCAGGTTGTCGAGCATTAGCCCGTAGGGTTCGCTGCGCAGGGTCTCCGCCAGCATTTCGGCCTTTGCTGCCAGGCTCAGGGGTTGCACGCTGCTCCACTCAAACTCGTCATATACCCGCTGGCCCACGTTCTGAATGATTTGCTCCAGGGTGTAGGCCCTTTCGTCATAGCCAAAGTAAAACACGTCTTTGGCAAACTGCGTCGTCTGCCACCACTCCCGCAGGTAGCTCAGCAGGGTGGTTTTGCCGGTGCCGCCCATGCCTCGCAGCAACAATACGTTGCGGCGCAGCAGCGACTTCTCAATCTTGAGGATTTCTAAATCGCGCCCCACAAAGCCGTAGGTGGGCTGGGTAAAGCGGTAGCGGCTGGCTTTAGCTTGGTAATAGGTGGCTTTATCGCGAGCCGACATTTCTTGCAGGTCAAACCGCACGGCTGAGCTGCCGTAGACCACGGGCAGCAGCCAGTCTTCTAGCTCCACTGTCATGTTAAACCAGCCCTTGCGGGTCTTGCGGTTGTGCAGCTCTCGCCGCCCCAGGCGAATGGCCTCGGCCAGGGGCTTTTGAGTAAAGAGTTCGGCGTAGAGCTTTTCCATCAAAATCGTCGCTGCCGTGACGCTGACCGAGTAGCCCATGGCGACGACCATCTGCATGCCAGCGGTCATCAGGCGGCTACCCAGGCTGGTTTCAGGATTTTGGATGTTGGAGTTTAGAGTTTGGAGCTGTAGATCGTCTCCACCATCTTCTGACTTCTGACTCCCGACGTCTAAGTTCTGCCTCACCTGCTTGGCCGACTGGCAGGCGTTGAGAATACAGACCGGAATCCCCTGGTTGGTGAGCAAATGTGCCAGCTCTTGGGCTTCCACCGGGTCAGACTGTCCGGGAGTCTCCCCTTCTAAAAACAAAAACGCCTTGACGCCTGCGTAAGGCTCAACATCACTACGCCCATAGCGATCTTTAAACAAAATCGCGTCAGACTCCTGCTGCTCGTTGGCGATCTGCTCAAAGGTGGCCAGTCCGCCGTGGGCATCGAAGTGAACGATGTGATAGTAGCCCGCACCTTTGGCTTGCAGGTGATTTTCGAGGGCTCTGTAGGTGCCGGGGCGCAGCAGCTCCACATTGATCGGCACCCTGGCCTGCTGAATGGCTTCAATCAGCGGACGGGAGATGGTGCGGTAGTTGACATCCTTTTCTTCACCGGGGCGGGCGGTGACCACCAGCAGGTTAATCGTGGGCGACGGGTTAGGGGTGGCGGCCACCACCATAGCCTGCTGGGGGCGGCGCACCATCGTGCAGTCCAGCGCCAGCGGACGCGGCAGGTCAGGGTCTTGCAGCGCTTCCCAGTGCAGGGCTTGAAACTCGGGCGACGCGCTCTCGATGACAAATTCAACGGTGCTGATTTGGGGGCGCAGGTTGGTGTAGGCCGCATAGGCTTTGCGATCGGCAAACACCTGGTCGAACAGGGTTTTCCCATAGGTCGGGATGCTGTCTCTGATCTGATCTGCCGTTACCCTATCCAAAAAGGGTCGCCGCAGCCACCCTTCGAAGTACCATTCCAGCTGTGCTTCCTGCTGCTCATTAAAGGGATTGGTAATAGTGACGGGGTAGCTGCCGCCACCCTCAAACTGAAGGGTCGCCTGGAACTGGTTGGGGGCAAGCTGTCGCTGTTCGCAAAGCGTAATGGTCGGCATACTTGCTGGCAGGATGACGTTGGCTTAAACATAACCTTAGTTACCTGGGGTCAACCACCCGGTCAGAGAAAAACGCAGACACCGCGCCCTTAATTTTGAGCGATCAGCTCCACTCATAGGATGCATAGCGCTGAGGCGCGGCTTTGCCTACGCGCAGCAATGCACCCATTCATTAGCGCAGTAGCCCTACGTCTGCTGGTGGACTACCCGCTGACATGAATTCGGGGTCGCCTTAGCGGGTCGGGTTCGGCCTTGCGCAGCACTTCGCGGGTGACCAGGGGCACATCGCCTTCGCCAAAGAGCACAAAGCGCAGCAGATACTTCATGGGGTTGCCCTCCACCCACTCAAAGTAAACGTGGGGCACTGAACCATAAACGAACGTCACTGAATTAAGGCTGGTGGGCAGTGCCCACCCTACAGCAGATCAAGGCTTCTGACGATCTGCGAGGGTTAATTTCAGCTTATGTCAGTGCCATTCGACCATAAACGACTGGGTCAGCTCATCTAGCTCTACCCCGGTGACCCGCAGCTCTGTGGAGCGAAATACCCGCGACACCATTGAGGTGAGGACAATGGCAGAGATAAAAAACGCGGCAATGCGGATGCCATCGGGGCGCTCAACGATGTTGGCAATGGTGGTGTAGAAAAACACCAGGGCAATCAGCCCAAAGGCGATCGCCCCCCGCCTTGACCCGCGCCGATGGGCCGAGAGGGTCACCGCCACCGCCGCCGAGCTCATCAACACCAATACGCCTGTGGCGTAGGCCCCGCCCTGGGCCTCGACGCTGGCGTCAAAAATTGGGGTGACGGTGAAGGCGATCGCCGTAAACACCAGCACCAGAGGCCGCACCACACCGGCCCACTCGAGGCCATGCCGTAGCGGGGCAGGTAGCGGGGCACCAATTCATTAGACCTTATCGGGAATAGCAGGAGAAATGGCTGACCCCAAATCTCCCCATAGGTTTTTGGAATTAAGCGGCCTCTAGGCGCTGAGCGGGTCTCGATTGGCAGTGGGTTAAGCGGAAATTAAGGACGCAGGCTCTGCGCCCCTACCTGGTGGTATTTTCTTGCCTGGAGACCTCCTCAATTCCGATCAGGTTTAATGTCCACAATGACGCCGTCAAGGGCCATGGCTACCCTTTTCAACGGTGGGGTGATGTTATCCTGGCAGAGTTTTTGCCGAGGGCCATCTTCCGAGAGGGGAGTGTATTCGTACCTGGCTGCGAGTCAAGGGGTGGTGTCCGGCGGAAAATTAGGTTAGCGCTAGCCATACCGTTGCATCGCCAGTCGAGCCGCCCCGGCGATGCCCGCCTGGTTGCCCAGCTCTGCCACCACCACTCGCATGCCCTCGCGGGAGCTGGGCAGCACGCGGGTTTCTAGCTCCGCCAGGGTTGTGGGCAAAAACAGATCTGCCGCTGCGCTAATGCCGCCGCCGACAATGACCGCCTCGGGGGTGAGCACATAGACCAGGCTGGCGATGCCCGCCCCTAGCCAGCGACCGTAGGTTTGCCAGAAGGCGATCGCCTCTCCATTCCCCGCCTGGGCTTGGTCAAACAGCGCCGCCGGGGTTAGCCCCGTCTCTCGCAAAATTGCCTGTACCGAGCAGTGCTGCTCCAGCGACCCCTGGTTGCCGCTGTTGCAGGGTGGTCCCTCGGGGTTGAGGGTGATTAGGCCCAGCTCTCCGGCGGTGCCGTGGCGGCCGACAAACAGCCTGCCGTCGAGCACGATCGCGCCCCCCACCCCCGTTCCCAGGGTGAGCACAATTAAATCTTTGTAGGCCCGCCCGGCCCCGAGCCAGGCCTCGCCCAGACCAGCGCAGTTGGCGTCGTTGGCCACGGTGACGGGGCGACCCGTCTTCGCTTCGAGCGCGTCGGCTATGGGCACGTCATGCCAGCCGGCCAGGTTGATGGCGACGCGGGCCATGCGGCCCCCAGCATCGGCGGGGCCGGGGGGGCCCCCACCGGTTTCGCGGTCGGGGTCAAGATCGGCGATCGCCGCTGCCATCGCCTCGATCACCGCCGCTGGGGTCGAGGGCTGAGGCGTGGGTACGGTCAGATCGGCCAGGCACTGGCCCGCCTGGGTAAAGCGCCCCAGCTTGATGGCTGACCCGCCCAAATCGACGCCGATCACCTGTCGTTCTGCCATCGCCATCGTTGACCCCAACCTTTCAAACAATAGGCCAGCGCCATTGTCTCAGATTGAGTGCGACAGAGGGCAACGTAACCGGCGGGCTGAAGGCTTTATAATGATGCTTTCGCCACCAGACCTTTCCATCCACCCTGTTTTCTCAGAAGCAGCCAGCCTCTCACCCAACACCATGCAGATTGCCGAGCGCATGAGGCCTCTCCAGGCCAACGTATTTGCCGATATGGATCGGGCCAAGGCCCAGGCCCGCGCGGCAGGCAAACCGATTGTCGATCTGTCCCTCGGGTCGTCAGACTTGCCGACGCCGCCCCACGTGCTTGATGCGATCGCCGCCGCCCTCGGCGACCCCGCCACCCACGGCTACTGTCTGTTTTCGGGCACGCAAGCGTTTCGCGAGGCCGCCGCCCGCTGGTACACCGACAAATTTGGCGGCGCGGTCAACCCCGAAACCGAGGTGCTGCTGCTGATCGGCTCCCAGGAGGGCACTGCCCACCTGCCCCTGGCGATTCTCAACCCCGGCGACTTTGCCCTGCTGATGGACCCCGGCTATCCCTCCCACGCCGGAGGGGTGTACCTGGCCAATGGGCAGATTTACCCCATGCCCCTGCACGCCAAAGACGGGTTCTTGCCCCGGTTTGAAGACATTCCTGCGGCGGTGCTAGAGCAGTCGCGGCTGATGGTGCTGAGCTACCCCCACAACCCCACTACGGCCACGGCATCTCTAGAATTTTGGCAGGAGGCGGTGGCCTTTTGCCAACGGCACGACCTGGTGCTGGCCCACGACTTTCCCTACGTCGATCTGACGTTTACGGGCCAGCCTGCGATCTCGGCCCTCCAGGCCGACCCTGAGAAAACCTGCACGGTGGAATTTTTCACCATGTCGAAGTCGTACAACATGGGGGGCTTTCGGGTGGGCTATGCGATCGGCAACGCCGAGATCATTGCCGCCCTGCGCCAGGTCAAGGCCAATGTCGATTTCAACCAGTATCCAGGCATTCAGCGGGGGGCGATCGCCGCTCTTACCGGCCCCCAAGACACCGTCCACCACATGGTGAATACCTTTCGCCAGCGACGCGATGTGGCGGTAGAGGCGCTGCATCGCATCGGCTGGGCGGTGCCGGTGCCCGAGGCCACTATGTATATCTGGGCCAAACTGCCCGACCCTTGGGCCAATCGTTCTAAAGAATTTTGCCTGGGTCTGGTGGCGCAAACCGGGGTGGCCCTTGCCCCTGGCATTGGCTTTGGCAAAGCGGGGGAGGGCTACGTGCGCATGGCTCTGGTACACCCCCCTGAGGTGATTGAGCAGGCGATCAGCCGCATCGCTAAGTTTTTGCCCAGCGCTGGCTGAGGTCGCGCTAGCGGAGCTAGAGTAATTGCTCTTCCTGAGCGCAAAAAGGCGCGCAAAAAGGCATTAGCAAAGCACCGATTAAGATGAGGTAATCGAGTTAAGAATTCCATGACCTACCCGGATTTCATCGAGTACCGGGTTACGCCATTAATTAGTATCCGGGGTGCAGCTGATTGAGTTATCAGGACTGCTGACATTCCCAGTGACGCCAGTCCTTTGATCAGGATCTAAGGCAATGGTGGCATCTGGATCCATCTAGCCAGGGCCTCGTGACGACAACGATCAGGAACGTAATGTAATAGTAATTACATGGGAGGCCAGAGGTTTTCCAGAAGAAATTGCCGAAAACGTCAATCTTTACAGTTCTAGGTGCGATCGCCGCCCCAGCAAAATAGGTATATAAGTAGCTTTAGACCTCTGCGCGTAAATACGGAGTCTAGCAAGCTGCCCACATGCCGCCCTAACCTAGCGATCCTGTTTGGGGCGGCAACTCGTCTCCTCGGCCAAACTTCACGGGGCAAATTTGCCGCTATCCTGGTTAGTACTAAAGGTTTAGACGCGCAACCTGTGAGTTCTTCGGTTCAACCCACCACCCTAGTTAACGACCCCGATCGCCTAGAGGCGCGGCTCAAAGAGATCCCCAAAGAGCCGGGGGTCTACTTTATGAAAGACAGCCACGACCAAACCCTCTACATCGGCAAGTCAAAATGTCTGCGAGCGCGGGTGAGGTCGTACTTCCGCGACTTCCACGGCCACATGCCGCGCATTGCCATGATGGTGATGCAGGTTGTCGAGATCGAGATCATCGTCACCGACACCGAGGCTGAGGCCCTGGCCCTAGAGGCCAACCTGATCAAACAAAATCAGCCCCACTTCAACGTGCTGCTGAAGGATGACAAGAAGTATCCCTACCTCTGTGTCACCTGGTCGGAAGACTACCCGCGCATTTTCATCACCCGCAAGCGGCGCAAGAGCCTCAAAGACCGCTACTACGGCCCCTACGTGGATGTGGGCCTGCTGCGCAGCACCCTGCACCTGGTGAAGCGAATTTTTCCGCTGCGGCAGCGGCCCCAGCCCGTCCACCGCGATCGCCCCTGCCTCAACTACGACATTGGCCGCTGCCCCGGCGTCTGCCAGCAGCTGATCACCCCGGAGGATTACCACAAGACCCTCCAGCGGGTGGTAATGGTGTTCCAGGGCCGCACCACCGAACTGGTAGATATTCTCACCGCCCAGATGGAGCGGGCGGCAGAAGACCTCAAGTTTGAGCTGGCGGCGCGCCTGCGCGATCAGATTCGCGGGCTAGATCGACTGTGCGCCGACCAAAAGGTGGCCCTGCCCGACGACACGGTGTCGCGGGATGCGATCGCCCTCGCCGCCGACGAAAAACACGCCTGCGTCCAAATCTTTCAGGTGCGGGCCGGGAGGCTGGTGGGCCGCCTGGGCTTTACCGCCGATGCCGAGTCGGGCACCCCCGGCGACATTCTCCAACGGGTGCTCGAAGACCACTACCAAACCGTAGATGCGGTCGAGATTCCGGCGGTGATATTGGCCCAGCACGAGCTGCCAGAATCAGACATACTTGCCCAGTACCTCACCCAGCGCCGGGGCCGCAAGGTCTCGGTCGAGGTGCCCCAGCGCCAGACCAAGGCCGACCTGATCGAGATGGTGGAGCGCAACGCCCAGTACGAGCTGGCCCGCACCCAGGCCGCCGCCGATCGCAACATTCAGGCTCTGCAAGACCTGGCCGTGGCCCTCGACCTGCCCGACCTGCCTAAGCGCATCGAGGGCTATGATATCTCGCACATTCAAGGCTCCGACGCCGTCGCCTCCCAGGTGGTGTTTGTCGACGGCATGGCCGCCAAGCAGCACTACCGCCACTACAAAATTAAAAATCCCGACGTGAAGCCGGGCCACTCCGACGACTTTGCCAGCATGGCCGAAGTCATTCGCCGCCGCTTTCGCCGCTACGCTACCGACCCCACCAAGCAGCGCCTCGGCAACCCCGACTGGCCTGACCTGGTGATGATCGACGGCGGCAAGGGCCAGCTCTCGGCGGTGGTCGCAGTGCTCAAAGAACTCAACCTGCTGCAAGAGATCAACGTGGTCAGTTTGGCCAAAAAGCGCGAGGAGATCTTTCTCCCCGGCGAATCGAACCCGCTGCCCACGGAGGCTGACCAGCCTGGCGTGCAGCTGCTGCGCCGCCTGCGCGACGAGGCCCACCGCTTCGCCATCAGCTTTCACCGCAAAAAGCGGACGGACAGAATGCGGCGATCGCGCCTCTCCGAAATCCCCGGCCTCGGCCAGCACCGCCAGAAAGAACTCCTCGCCGCCTTTCGCTCCATCGACTACATCCGCGAGGCCAGCCCCGAGCAGCTCGCCACCGTCCCCGGCATTGGCCCCCAGCTGGCCCAGCAGATCTACGAGTACTTCCACCCCCAGGCAGAGGAGGTGGGTGAGTGGGTGAGTGGAGGGGTAGGTGAGTAGACGGGTCGGTGCCCACCCTACCCATAGGTGGTTGCCCAGATTGTTTGGGCTTGAGGTCTGTAGCTTATTTGAATGGTGCATTGCTGTGTTAGTGCACCCTACAGAACTGCTTACACTAAGGACAGTCCTCTAGATCGATACTCCCCTTATGACCGTTGATGCCAACCTGCTAGAGCTGCTGTTTAGCGGTGCCAACTTCTTCGTGCTGCCCTTTTGGACGCTGATGGTGCTGGTGCCCAACACCAAACTCACCCGCAGCGTCATGGGGTCGCTGCTGCCCTTCGCCGCGCTGGCTGGGCTATACCTGTTTCTCTTCGTCACCAGCTTTAGCAACGTCGAAGGCATCGAAGCCCTCTCTGACCCCAACCTCAGCCTGGGCGATTTGGCCGTTGTCTTCGCCCAGCCCCACGTCACTGCCACTGGCTGGGTACACTTTCTTGCCTTCGACCTGTTCGTGGGCCGCTGGATCTACTGGCAGGGGCAAGAAAGCGGCGTCTTTACCCGCCATTCCCTTGCCCTGTGCCTGTTTGCTGGCCCTCTCGGGCTGCTGTCGCATCTGTTCACCGACGCAGTATGGCAGCGATTTTCTAGTAAGGCGGTTGAGGGAGAGGTAGGCGGGTAGGTGGGTCACTCCCTCACATCATCCACTCACCGCCAAACTCCCCCTTGTCCCCAAAGGGTGATACAACTATGCCAATGTTGGCCCGTTAGATAGAACGTGATGAATTTTTTGGCGTCGTGGTTTGGTAATCAAAATCGCCCCTGGGCGCGTCAGCCTTGGCGGCGGGTGACTCAGTTTGTGGGGCTGTTTGGGCTGGTGTTGGCGATCGCCCTGGGCTGCACCCCCAACAACCAGACCGCTACCGATACCCCAGGGGCGACGGATGGCCGCATTACCATCGGCACCACGCTGACGGCGCGCACCCTCGACCCCGCCGACGCCTACGAGACTTTCCCCGGCATTTTGCTCTACAACCTGGGCGATCGCCTCTACACCTACGAGCCGGGCACCACCAACCTGGTGCCCCAGCTGGCCACCGCCATGCCCACGGTCAGCGACGATAGCCTTACCTACACCATTCCCCTGCGGGACGATGTCACCCTCCACGACGGCACCCCCTTCAACGCTGAGGTGATGGTTTTTTCAATTCAGCGGTTTATGGAAAATGGCGGTCGCCCCGCCTACCTGCTGTCTGAGAAAATTGCCAGCGTTGAGGCCACGGCTGAGCATGAGCTGACCATCACCCTCAGCGCCCCCTTTGCCGCCTTCCCCGCCCTGCTCAGCTTTTCGGGGGTGACGCCGGTTTCGCCCGAGAGCTACGAAATCGGCACCGGCAGCTTTCAGCCCGACAGCTTTGTGGGCAGCGGCCCCTACAAGCTAGCCGCCTTCACCAGTGATTCGATCAAGCTCGACGTCAACGAAGATTACTGGGGCGAGGCCCCGGCCAACCAGGGCATTGACATTCAGATTTTCACCAGCGCCGCCAACCTCTACAACACCTTTAGAACCGGCGGCCTCGACGTGGCCTACCAAACCCTCGACCCCGAACAGGTTACCGCCCTAGAGCGCGAAGCCAGCTCCGGCGGCTGGGAGGCGATCGAGGCGGGCACCAACGTAATTAACTATATGTCGCTCAACCAGACCATCGAGCCGCTAGACGATGTGCGGGTGCGCCAGGCGATCGCCGCCATGGTCGACCGCCCGCTGATCAACGAGCGCGTCTTTCAGGGCCAGGCCGAGCCGCTCTACAGCCTGATCCCCGCCAGCTTTGACGTGTCCGAGCCGGTGTTTCAAGCGGCCTACGGCGACGGCGACTTTGAGCTGGCCCGCGAGCTGCTCACCGAGGCCGGGTTTTCTGAAACCAACCCCCTCACCGTTGAGATCTGGTACCCCTCCGCCTCGACCCCCCGCAGCATCGTCGCCAACACCCTGAAAGAATCCATCGAGAGCGCCCTACCTGGCCTAGTCACCGTCAATGTGCAAAACACCGAAGGGGCCACGCTCTGGGAAAACGTGGGCAAAGGTATCTATCCCATCATTCTCTCTAACTGGTACCCCGACTACTACGATCCAGATACCTTTATCCAGCCCTTTTTGGGCTGCGAAAACGGCAGTGGTAGCACCTGCAAAGAGGGGCCATCCCAGGCCAACGGCTCGTTTTACTACAGCCCTGAGGCCAACGACCTAATCGCCCAGCAGCGGGCCGAACAAGACCCCGCCGTCCGGCAAGAACTGCTTAAAGACCTTCAGCAGATCATGGTCGACGACGTTCCCTACATTCCTCTATGGCAAAACAAAGACTACGTCTTTGCCCAGGGCGACATCGATGGCGTATCGATCGAGCCGACCCAGCAGTTTTTGCTCTGGCAAATCAGTCGGGGATAGTCTTGCTGCTGGGGTTTTATAGTTGAGAGATGGCCTTACTCAACCCCTAACTTAGGTGTCTTGGTATGGATATTGCAGCTGCGCTCAGCGAAATCAAATCCCTCAGCCTAGAGGATCGAATCCACCTAGTGCAGGCCATTTGGGACAGCATTGCCGCTGAGCAAGTCCATCTCGACTTAACCGACGCCCAGAAACAAGAGCTGGATCGTCGCATCGATGCCTACGACACCGATGCCCAAAATGTTTTGACCTGGGAGGAGGTGAAAGCAGCGGTTAGAGAAGAGGCATGAACTACTTCCATACGCTATTTACTATCGCGTTGGGTCGAGTCGAGTGATTGTAACAGCTGTTTTTCATAGCCGACGCGATCCAAAATCCTGGCAAATCCGCAGCTAATTTCCTTGATCTTTCCACCTTCCTCACCCCATCCCTATGTCTTCCCGCTCCGCTGCCCTGCGCTACTACATCTTTATGCGGCTGCTGCTGGCCCCGCTGATGATTTTCACCATCACCACGGTGGTGTTTTTGCTGCTGCGGGCAACACCGGGTGACCCAGTAGATGCGCTGCTGGGGGCGCGTGCCCCAGCAGCAGCCAAAGACGCGCTCAGGGTACAGCTTGGTCTCGATCAGCCTCTCTTCGTTCAGTATTTAGCCTACCTGGGCAACCTGCTGCGGCTTGACCTGGGTACTTCCCTAGCCACTCGGGGGCAAACGGTGTGGCAAATTATTCAGGCCCACTTTCCAGCCACGGTAGAGCTGACGGTGTGCGGCATGATTGTGGCCACGGTGGTGGGGGTAGGCGTCGGTGCCCTGGCGGCCTCGCGGCCCAACTCGCCGCTCGATGCGGGTGGGCGGCTGTTTGGCATCATCACCTACGCCATTCCGATGTACTGGTTTGGCATGATTTTGCAGCTAATTTTTGCGGTGCAGCTGCGCTGGTTTCCGATTGGCACCCGCTACCCGCTGCGGGGCACGCCCCCGGCGGGGCCGACCGGGCTTTATCTGCTCGACAGTCTGCTGGCGCTAGATTTTGGGGCCTTTGCCACCACCCTCTATCACCTGGCATTGCCTAGCCTCACCCTGGGCATTTTGATCAGCGGCGTGTTTGAGCGCATGGTGCGGGTCAACCTCAAGCAGACCCTAGCAGCTGACTACGTGGAGGCGGCTAGGGCGCGGGGCATTCCCGAGCGGCGGATTGTCATGGTGCACGCCCTGAAGAATGCCATGATTCCGGTGATTACGATTTTGGGGCTGACCTTTGCCGCCATGCTGGGGGGCGCGGTGCTGACGGAGGTGACGTTTTCCTGGCCGGGGCTGGCAAACCGGCTCTACGAGGCGATTTCTCAGCGCGACTACCCGGTGGTGCAGGGGCTAATGGTGTTTTTTGGCATGATCGTGGCGGTGATGAGCATTGCCATCGACATTTTGAATGCCTACATTGACCCCCGCATTCGGTATTGAGTAAGCCGCCCTCAGGACTGATGGCAAAGTCGAGTTAGACTATCCCATTAACAGTTTGCCTGGGGCAATTGCCCTATGCTGTCTTCAGCCAGCGCTGTGATCGGCCTGCTATCTATCAGCGGGGTCAGGCCAGGCCCAGCGCCCAGCTGATATACTGAACGTCCAACCGTTACAAAAAGTAAAGCTCACGCCGGCCCGCCCACGGAGATTATGCAGCCAACTGACCCGGACAAGTTTACCGCCAAAGCCTGGGATGCCATTGTCGAAGCCCAGGACGTGGCCCGCCGCTGCAAACATCAGTATATGGAGGTCGAGCATGTCGTGATTGCGATGCTTGACCAGGAAGAAGACGGGCTGGCCCACAAGGTCTTGGCCAAGGCCAACCTCGACACCGACCTGATTCTCGACGAGCTGGAGACCTTTGCCCAGCGCCAGGCGCGGGTACGCCCCGGCCTTGACAGCAACCTCTACCTAGGCCAGAGCCTCGATCGCATGCTCGATCAGGCCGAGGCGGCGCGGCAAACCCTCAAGGACAAATTTATTTCGGTCGAGCACCTGCTGCTGGGCTTTCAGGAAGACGAGCGCATTGGGCTGCGGCTGCTGCGGGGGTTTAATGTCGGCGGCCCTGAGCTAATGGCAGCAGTGCAGGCGGTGCGGGGCAGCCAAAAGGTGGTCGATCAAAACCCTGAGCAGCAGTACGACGCCCTCGAAAAATACGGCATCGATCTCACCCAGATGGCCCGTGACGGCAAGCTCGACCCAGTGATTGGCCGCGACGACGAGATTCGCCGGGTGATTCAGGTGCTGTCGCGGCGCACCAAAAATAACCCGGTGGTGATCGGCGAGCCGGGGGTGGGCAAAACGGCGATCGCCGAAGCCCTAGCCCAGCGCATTATCAACGGCGAGGTGCCCGAGTCGCTCAAGGGCCGCACTTTGATTTCTCTCGATATTGGCGGGCTGATTGCCGGAGCCAAGTTTCGCGGCGAGTTTGAAGAGCGGCTGCGATCGGTGCTGCGCGAAGTCACCGACTCGGCTGGGCAGGTGGTGCTGTTTATCGACGAGCTGCACACCGTGGTCGGGGCCGGGGCGGGCCAGGGCACCATGGACGCCAGCAATCTGCTCAAGCCCATGCTGGCTCGGGGCGAACTGCGCTGCATTGGCGCGACCACCCTCGACGAGTACCGCAAACACATCGAAAAAGACGCCGCCCTTGAGCGCCGCTTTCAGCAGGTGTACGTGGGCCAGCCCAGCGCCGAAGACACGATTTCGATTTTGCGGGGGCTGAAAAAGCGCTACGAGTCTTACCACGGGGTGGATATCGCCGACAGCGCTCTGGTGGCGGCAGCGGTGCTCTCTGATCGCTACATCGCCGATCGCTTCTTGCCCGACAAGGCCATTGACCTGGTAGACGAAGCCGCCGCCAAGCTCAAAATGGAGATTACCTCCAAGCCTGAGGAGTTGGAGAGTATTGAGCGCCGCCTGATGCAGCTGGAGATGGAAAAGCTCTCCCTCGAAGCAGAGAACGGCTCGGCGACCAAGGCTTCGCTCGCCCGCCTCAGCCGCATTGAGCAAGAAATCACCGAACTTCAGGCCAAGCAGGCCGAGTTTAGCGGCCAGTGGCAGAGCGAAAAGCAGGCCCTCGACGCCATCCACTCCCTCAAAGAAGAAGAAGACCAGATTCGCCTCCAGATCGAGCAGGCTGAGCGGGCCTACGATCTCAACAAGGCCGCCCAGCTCAAGTACGGCAGGCTGGAGACGATTCAGCGCGATCGCGAAGCCCTAGAGGCCCAGCTGATCGAAGCGCAGGCCCAGGGCAACACCCTGCTGCGCGAGCAGGTGACCGAAGCCGACATCGCCGAAATCGTCGCCAAGTGGACGGGCATTCCGGTTAACCGGCTGATGGAGTCGGAGCGGCAAAAGCTGCTCCAGCTTGAGGGCCACCTGCACGAACGGGTAATTGGCCAAGACGAAGCGGTGGAGGCCGTCGCCGCTTCTATTCGCCGCGCTAGAGCAGGCATGAATGACCAGGGCCGGCCCCTGGGTTCATTTCTGTTTATGGGGCCGACAGGGGTGGGCAAAACCGAGCTGGCCCGCGCCCTAGCAGAGTTTCTCTTCGACACCGAAGACGCGCTGATTCGCATCGACATGTCGGAGTATATGGAGAAAAATGCCGTATCGCGGCTGGTGGGGGCACCCCCCGGCTACGTGGGCTACGAAGACGGCGGCCAGCTCTCCGAAGCGGTGCGCCGCCACCCCTACTCGGTGGTGCTGCTCGACGAGGTCGAAAAAGCCCACCCCGACGTGTTTAATATTCTCTTGCAGGTGCTCGACGATGGCCGCATCACCGACTCCCAGGGCCACCGGGTAGACTTTCGCAACACCGTGGTGATCATGACCAGCAACCTGGGCAGCGACCACATTCTCGAGCTGGCGGGCGACGACGATCGCTACGACGAAATGCGCATCCAGGTGCTCAAGGCGCTGCAAAAGCAGTTTCGCCCCGAGTTTCTCAACCGGGTCGATGACCTGATTTTGTTTCACTCGCTGCGCAAAGCCGAGCTGCGCAAGATTGTCGCCCTGCAAATTCGCCGGGTGCAGCGCCGCCTGGCCGACCAAACCATCGGCCTGGAGATTGCCGACACGGCGATCGACTTTATCGCCGAGAGTGGCTACGACCCGGTCTACGGAGCGCGCCCCCTGAAGCGGGCCATCCAGCGCCTGCTGGAAAACCCGATCGCCACCAAGATTCTAGAGACCACCTTTGCCCAGGGGGCCACCATCGTCGCCGACTTTGCAGACGGCAAGCTGGTGCTTAGCCACCGAGAGCCTGAGGTGCCCGAGGCCCCAGCCACCGCCGAGGCCGAGGCCGAAGCCGCCAAGGTTGAGTCAGTCGTCGGCAGCTAGGGGTTGGCCAAAGCTGGGGGCGGCTAGCTGGCTCGCAACCGCCCAAAAACCTCTATCAATACTATGTCCGCTGCTCTCTCAACGCCCGGCGATAGGCTTTAACGGCCTGGGTTTGGCTGGTGCTATCGACATAACTCGCCAGCAGGGTCATATCGAGCTGGGGCAGGCATTGACTCGTCTTTAAAGGCTGATACCCAAGGCCTCCGTCTGTCAGACCGTAGATATGCATCTGTTGGTTTTGCCAAAACCAAACTTCTTTGACTTTTAACCCCCGATAAACCTCAAGCTTATCGATGTCGCCGCTGGTGACCACTATCTCTAGGGCGAAGTCTGGTACCTCGTGCAGCTCGCCTAGGCAGTAGCATTCGTCGGGTTCTAGGCCACGGGCAGCGGCGGCTTGGCGAAAGGTGGCGGAGCCATAACCATTGAGATCTAGGTCAAGTTCTTCGGCAAAAGCTTCGATTAGGCGGGCAATGATTGTCTTGAGGCGTTCGTGCTCGGGGGAGGTGGTGATAAGTTCAAGCATGCCCTCCAGGTAAGTCATCCGCAGGGCGGGAAACTGGTTGATGAAGAGAGCTACCAAGGTATCGTACTGCTGCCAAGTCACGCCTTCTAGGACTAGTCGCTGCTCGTTGGCCGGTAGTGCTGCAGGAAGATTGATGAGTGATGCCGTCACGGTGGTCTCCGTAGCCTCCTGTTAGCGTTTGTGGATCTTTAGCGTTTGCAGATCTTAAGCGTTTGCAGATCACAGAATATTTTGATTGTAGCGATCTGCATTTGCCTATAGTGCTTACGCTCTGGGTGAAGATGCCGCCTGGGATACAACTGGGCTGAGTTGAATGGCGATCGCTGAAACAGCCGCTCATCTCTGTGCCCCGCCTGGGCTGAGACCCAGAGGCGACTGCTACGCTCAATCAAGCGCACTGATGTCAGCAGCCCTAGCCCAGCCGCTCAACCCCGGCGTTGAGCGGCGGCAGCGCCTCTCCAGAGAAAACTCGCAGCCAAACCACGAACAAAGCCCCAGGGTTTTGCGGGTAGGCGGCGGCCTCGGGCGGTAGCCAGGGGGTGCCCTGCACCGGGCTAATCAGATCGATGTGCCCCCCCATACCCTGTACCAGATCTTGCACAATGGCCAGCCCTAACCCCGTACCCGGCAACTCGCCCTCGGCCTGCACGCCGCGAAAGTGACGGGTAAACAGCTGCGCCTGGTCGCCAGCGGGAATGCCCGCCCCCGTATCGCCGACAGCAATGCCCTGGCACACCTGCTCTTCAAACCGCTGCACCAGCCCGGCAGTGACCCACACCAGCGAACCGGGAGAGGCATACTTAAGCGCATTGTCGAGCAGATTGTGCAGCACTTCGCCCAGGGCAGCGGGGTCAAACCAAACATCGGGCAGTGGCGTGGGGATATGGTGGGCGAGGTGCAGATCCCGCTCCTGGGCCAGGGGCAGCGTAGACTGCACCAGAGGGAGAGCTACCTCGGCGATCGCCCCCGGTTTGACGACCAGCGATCGCCCTAGCCCCGATCTCTGGGCCGGGGTGATCGTCAGGGTTTCAGTCGAGCCTTCTCTATAGTTTCGGGTGGCTAGAGCGTCGGTGGTTAGAGCGTCGGTCTCATCGGCGTCATCGGCTACCCCAGGCAGCAGTAGACCGCTCACCGAAGGCACCGTAGGCCGGGCTGACGCCTCATCGCCCTCGGCCACCGCCGTGTCAAAATGCTCGGCTAAATCTTGTAGTCGCCGGCTTTCTCGCACAATGCCCTCGGCAATGGGGCGATTGGTGTCTTCAAGGGGCAGACGCTTGACCATGAGCTTGCCGAAGGTTTGCAGCGCCGTTAGCGGGTTGCGAAACTGATGCAATAAGTTCTGGAAAGTTTCAGACTGATCGGACTGGTTGAGCTGGCGCTGGTTAAGCTGCCGCTGAAGCCACTGGCTGCGCTGATCCATCACGCAGGCGATCGCCAGAGTGCTAGCCACCTGCTCCGCCTGCTGATAGTCGCTGGCGGTCCAGGGGGTCAGCTGGCGGGTGCTGATCATCATGCCTAAAACCACCCCCTCATGGGAAATCGGCAGCACTAAAGGGTAGGTCGAGGTCTCAGCGTCCACTGCCTGAGATGGGGCGTTGGTATCTATCGCTAGGGGTACTGAAACCGGCCCATGGCCATAAGGTTCGCAGATTGGATCGGGGGGAGAGGGAAGAATTTGATCAGAGCCAGACGATGGTCGGGGCCAATCATCGGGTTGAACACCCCCCTGAGAAAAGCGCTGTGCTTTCTCCCCCATCTCCCCTTCCGCCTCCGACACAGCCGCTAACCCATCCCTTAGACCAATCCAAAGGTCAGCGGTCTCTGGATACGCCACCAGCGGCACCAGGGCCGGATTCATCGATTCTGCCGTGGTTTCAGCCAGATAAACCACGGTCGAAACCGCCCCCAAAGCCTGGGTCAGCAGGTGTACCTGGGCCTGACACAGGGCAACAAATTCGGAGCTAGGGGAGCCAATCATGACAAGGCAGCATTAAAGTGTGACGGAAGAAAGATTAAAGTTTTGTCAATTTTTTTACAATTCTGTTCAGGCTAGCTGCCATCGAATCCCCTTGTACCCGTTGCAGGCATTGGTGTTTAGCACTTTTAGGGCAACTTTGAAGAGAAGTTGAAATTCTGATTTTGAGCCTATATACTTGGCCTGGTTAACAAATTTTGTAACCGAAACTACATCCAAATATCCAAAGAGAGGGAGGTAGGCAACTTGGCAAGGAGACGCAAGCGTAAAAGTCGTCGTCGCTTAGAAGGCCGTCGCATTTTAGAGGCTGTTCCTCAGTATAGTATTGAGAGCGGCGATGAAAAACCCGTAACCGCAGCTCGGAATTTTATTCATTCCGAGGGCATTGCCCCCCCAGCCCTGCTGCTGGTTAAACGGAACGAGCATACCACCGACCGGTACTTTTGGGCCGAAAAGGGTCTGTTTGGTGCCCAGTACGTAGAAGAGAACCATTTTCTCTTTCCCAGTCTGCGGGTGCTGCTTGGCGAAGACGAAGAAGAGAACGCCTCAGCTTTAGAGACTCTGGCTCATTAGGTTGTTGATAGGCCTACGTTTTACCGGCAAGACCGATTTACCGGCAAGGCCGATAGAATAACGGCTTAACAAGTTCTAAGTAGATTAGAGTTCTAAGTAGATTAGAGAAGGCTAGCTTGCAAGCTAGCCTTTTTTTGTGCTTTATTCTGAGGTTGCGTTTATGGCTATCGCCAGAACGGTTAGGGACTCGCTCAAAAATAGAGTACCAACGGCCACCTTGAGATAAGGAGACTTCTAGGAAACACTCTCCCAAAGTAGTAAGGTAAGACGGGCCTGATATTGAGGCACGGCTAGAGCAAAACCCACTGTTGCCTAAGCGGGATATCCTGATTCGTCCAGCCTCAGGGTAACTTCTTTCTTAGAAATCACCTTGCCTATGGCTTTTGCTTCTGCCGCAGATTTTGCTCCACCCTGCCGGCGGCGGCTGGCCCCGACCCCGTCGGGGCATTTGCACCTGGGCCACGCCAAGAGCGTTTTATCACGGTCTTCTGGTGCGGGACTCTGCGATCGCGCTTGGCAGCGGGGCCTCAGCCCAGAGCAAATTCGCAACCGGTGGATAGACTAATGCAGCACCCCAGCCGCCACGTGTGGGATTTTTGGTATCACTTTGACCCTGAAGCCGGACTGTTTCATGTCTTTTACTTAAATGCCGATAAAGCTCTAGTTTCATCGGAGCAGCATCACTACGCGGCCTGCGTGGGCCACGCCACCACCCCAGACTTTGTTGCCATCGACTGGGGCGATCGCAGCAGCTTTAATGTCCTCAACCCTCCGGCAAAACACTGGGCAAACACCTGCCTGTGGAGCGGAGATGTGATCAAAGTCAAAAACGGCTACCTGATGTTCTACACCTCCAGAGACAGCCGCCAAGACGATGGCCTGACCCAAAGCATCGGCGTCGCCTACGCCAGCGATTTATCGGCTAACCAGTGGCGTTTTTTTGACACCCAGCTAAAGCCAAAATTCTTTTATCAATCTAGGGGTCTGGATGGCGATCGCACCATTCACGCCTGGCGCGATCCATTTTTGTTTCGGCGGCGAGAAAGCCAGCAGATTTTTATGCTGGTGTCAGCCAAAACCGTGAGCAGCCCGCTCGGCCAGAGTGGCGCTATTGCTTTGCTGCAAGTCGCTGATGACGGGTTTGCCCAAGCCGTGCGCGGAGAACAGGACTGGCAATATCTCCCGCCGCTCTTAGCACCCTGTGGTTACGCTGAAATGGAGGTGCCCCAGCTCTATCAGCAGCCTGAGGGGAGCTATGAACTGGTGTTCTCCTGCTGGTCAAAACACGATTTTTCACCGCTGACGGCGGGCGGATTTCAGGGCATCACCACCGCCGGGTCTGAAAGCGGCGATCGCCTCGACCTGCCCCGATCAAACCCGGCAATCCATACGCTGAGCCCAGAGGCTGAGGGGCTCTATGCCTGTCGTATCGTTCCTGAACTAGGCGGCGAAATCGTTGGCTTTGACATTCAGTCGGGCGGCATCCGCCGCAGCGGCATTCAAACCCACCTGGCCTCAGTAGATCGCGACTTCTCAGATCTGGCAGTTTGATTTGGCAATTTGATCTGGCAATTTAAAAACCGCCCCGCAATCTAATTAGGTTCACCCACCCTTAGCCCTGTAAAAGGGACTTCGGCCACAACCACCAGGGAGTAAACTCCCTGGCTCATAGCAAAAGTCTGCTAAAGCAGACTGGGGAACTCAGCTCCCAATCCTCTCCAGAGGAATGTCACTGAATTAAGGCTGGTGGGCAGTGCCCACCCTACGGCAGATCAAGGCTTCTGACGATCTGCGAGGGTTAATTTCAGCTTATGTCAGTGCCATTCTGCTAAAGCAGACTGGGGAACTCAGCTCCCAATCCTCTTCAGAGGATTTTTGCTTTGAGCCTGGAACTTCTAGTCCCAGGCTCAGCGGCTAAGGGATCGCACCTTTGAATTCGCTCCACCTTGCCAGGGCTAGTTCCCCCACCCACCCGCCTACTCATACCAAATCCTGCTTGAATGCTCCCGGTTCAGCGGGGCGCATGCAGTGTGCCCCTACGGTTTGGCCTTTTGGGAATCTGGGGTGTGTGATTCGGATTTGGTATCACCTACCCTCCCCCAACCGACTGTAGTAGGATCTGGACATCCCAGCGCCAGCAACCCATCTAATGCAGAACTCCGGCTTATTTCGCAGCGCCCAGCGGTGGTTATCTCGCACCCCGGAGCGATCGCTCAACCAGGCCTACGAAGCCGCCCAAATGATTGAGGCGATCGAGCGTGAATACTTTGGCGGCAACCCGATCTCGGCCCGCTACGGCAGCTACGGCGACAGCGCCATGGCCTACTTTCAGGGCGAGCTAAAGAAGTACCTGAATTTAATTAAGGTGCGCATGGCGGTGTTTCGGGCCAGCCGATCGGTGGCGCGGGTCAGCGACCCCAGGGTGACCGAGGTGCAGCTACCCTCCACTGGGGCAGATGACCTGGCCGTCAACGTGATTGACCAGCAGGCGATGTTTTTTCGCAAGCTCCAGCTGATTGACGAGGTGCTGGCTCGCTACGACCGTCTAGAGGCCAACCCTGAGCGGGTGATTACCCTCGCTAACGGGGGCAATGGGGAGGCTGCCCCCTCGGCGCAGGTGCTGCGATCGCGCGCCGACCAGGCCCGAATTGAGCAACAAAATGGGGCGATCGCCGCCGCCCCTGCCTCCGAGGGCAAGCGACCCGCGGCCTCTGACCGCATCAACGTTCTGCCCCGATCCATTCTTCGCACCGTAGATCGCATTCGCCAAGACCTCGACCCCAACGCCGAGCAGGAAGTGGTGCAGGAGTTTCGCACCTCCAAGGGCAGAACTACCGCTGCGATTCGGTTCGTGCTGCTGCTGGTGATTGTGCCGCTGCTGACCCAGCAGTTCACCAAAAACTTTGTGGTGGGGCCGATAGTTGACCGGGCGCGGGTCGGAGCCGAAGAACAGGTCGACGTCTTCCTCAATATAGAAATGGAAGAAGAAGCCCTCCACGAGCTGCAACGGTTTGAAGAGCGGCTGCGCTTTGAGGTGCTAATCGGCAAGGCCCCCGCCCTGTCAGAGCTAAACATCGAGCAGCGGGTGCGCTCCAAAGCCTCCGAGATTGAGGAGGCGTACCGCGATCGCAGCGCCAGCGCCGTCAAAAACGTGTTTGCCGACATTCTGGCCGTCACCGCCTTTGTGCTGCTGCTGCTCTACCGCAAGCAGGATGTCGCCAACCTCAAAGCCTTTATGGATGAGGTGGTCTACGGTCTCAGCGACAGCGCCAAAGCCTTCATCATCATTCTGTTTACCGACACCTTTGTGGGCTTTCACTCGCCCCACGGCTGGGAGATCTTGCTAGAGGGTCTGTCGCGGCACCTGGGCTTCCCCGCCAACCGCGACTTTATCTTCTTATTTATCGCCACCTTCCCGGTGATCCTCGACACCATCTTCAAATACTGGATCTTCCGCTACCTAAACCGGATCTCACCCTCGGCAGTGGCCACCTACAAGAATATGAACGAGTAAGGAGGTCTCCAGGAAAGAAAACACCGCCAGGTAGGGGCGCAGAGCCTGCGTCCTTTCCTTAGCGCTACGGAGGTTTTGGGCGCACGCTATGCGCCCCTACGGGTTGGGCGATCGCTCAACCCGACATCCTCCCCAGGCAATAGTTTGCGCCTTCCCAAGGCTCTACTGACAAGCAGAGCAAAATTCTCTCAGCAAGAATTAACATTTCATAAAATTACGCCTGCCGCCCGCATCACCAGTGAGAGAATCTGGCCTCATCTAAGATGGCCCTGGCGATTGATAGCTGTGATACCTACCCTGTAAACAGCGGCTTGTTATGCTCAAGCTGCTGGCTGCTTAATCTCTGCCTAAACGTTAAACTCTAACCGTGTCGTTCAATCCTCCGTTAGCCCCCTAACCTCCAAGCCCCCCTAAGGACACCGCCTGTGTTTGAGTACCTGCCCCCCCTCAATGAGCACAACCTGCCCTACCCCGACACCCTGCACCCCATCGTGGTGCATTTTGTCATCGCCATGGCGCTATTTGCCTTTGTCTGCGACGTGCTCGGCAAAGTCACCAAAAACCCTCGCTACTTCGAGGTCAGCTGGTGGAATATGTGCTTTGCCACCGTGTCTATTTTCATTGCCGTAATCTTTGGCCAGGTAGAGGCGGGCCTAGCCGAGCCCTACGGCAGGGCCGAGTCGGTGCTCAACCTGCACACTATTTTGGGCTGGTCGCTGTCTGGCATCATCGCCGCCATCACCGGCTGGCGCTATATTTTGCGCAACAACGACCCCAAGTCGCTGCCCACCGCCTACCTGGGGGCGGGGGTGTTGCTCACCGGCCTGGTGCTGTTTCAGACCTACCTGGGCGACAAACTGGTGTGGATCTACGGCCTCCACACCCTTGAGGTGGTCGAGGCCCTGCGCGATGGAGTGCTGTGATGAACCCTGACCTAGTCGATCAAATGAGCAGCCAGCTTGGCCCCAACGGCCTGCCCTACATGCTGCCGATTCACCCCAACCTAGTGCATCTCACCCTGGGGCTGTTTATTGTTGCCATTAGCTTTGACATTGTTGGGGCGCTGTTCCCCCTCGAAAAGCGGGTGTTTAAGTTTTTGGCGGTGCCCGCCAGTCGCTCAAATTTCTTTGATGTGGGCTGGTTCAACATGGTGGCAGCGGCGGTAGTGACGTTCCCTACCGTAGCCGCCGGGTTCTACGAAATGCTGCTGGCCCAGCCCGCTAACGACACTGTCAGTGCCTGGGGTCTCCACAGCCTCGAAACCATGCTCTGGCATGGGGTGGGCGGCGTGACGCTGCTGGCGCTGATCACCGGCATGGCCATCTGGCGCGGCTTTCAGCGCTACTCTTGGCGCAAGGACCGGGCTCGCGAGGTGCAGTGGTCTTACCTGCTCACCGGGCTGGGAGTATTTGTGATTATGTTTGCCCACGGCACCCTAGGGGCGCATCTGGGGGGCGAGTTTGGCATTCACATCAGCGCCGATCGCCTGCTGCGTGCCGGTGAAGACCTATCTGTGTTGAACGTACTGTTGCCGAGGGTGTTTTAGAGCATGAAGGTACGCGTCTTTTTGAGACTACTGCTGCTCACCGCAATCATGACCCCGATTAGCCTCTGGGTGGGGCAGCTTTCCTACACCTGGATGCCCGAACCGGCTTCGGCGGAGGCACTGCTGGTCGATAACCTGTTCAGTTTTCTCACCACCCTAGGCACCTTTATCTTTTTGGGTGTGACGGGCACGCTGCTCTATTCTGTGCTGTTTCAGCGGGCCGACAAGTACGACGAAGGCGACGGCCCCCCGATCGAGGGCAACCTGACGCTAGAGATTGTCTGGACGGCGGTTCCCCTGGTGCTGGTGATCTGGATTGCGGGCTACAGCTACCAGATCTATGACGAGATGGGTATCTTGGGGCCGATGGAGCACATGCACCGGGGCGAGGCGATCGCCGCCCCCCTCCCTGCCCTGGCCGAGGAAACTAAGCCCATCGAAGTCCACGCTCGCCAGTGGGTGTGGGAGTTTTACTACCCCGACGCCGAGGTCACCAGCACCGAGCTGCACCTGCCCAACAACACCCGCGCCCGGCTGCTGCTCAGCTCCGAAGATGTGCTCCACGGCTTCTTTGTGCCCGCCTTTCGGGTCAAGCAGGACGTGATTCCGGGGCGCAGCATCGACTTTGAGTTTACCCCCATTCGCGAGGGCACCTACCGCCTGCGCGACTCCCAGTACAGCGGCACCTACTTCGCCGCCATGCAGGCCAATGTGGTGGTGGAGTCACCGGAAGATTATCAGCAGTGGCTAGCCGCCGCCGCCAGCCAGGCACCCCAGCCTGGCCTCAACCCCTCCTATGCCGAGTACCAGGTCAAGGTCGAAAACCGCGACAATCGCCCCGGCTGGAAAACCATTGTGCCCGCCCCCGCGCCCCTGGTGAACTATCCCGGCACTGACCCGCTCACTAAGGGATGACGAGCGCTGCTGCACTTCCCCTGGTTAGTAGGGTGGGCACTGCCCACCACCGAAGAGACGCTTTTTCAGAGAGATTCCTAGCCCTAGCGATCGCCAGTTGTAGTTAACCGTAAGCCACCCCACCTACCTGCTGTTGGCCTCCCAGCCGTTCTTCAAAGGCCTATAAACGCCCCTGTAAACAAATGATTTTGACGTTTAGCTCAAGCGACTTCTGGACAACAGTTTCCCTAGTGGTGGGCAGTGCCCACCCTACTGTTCTTCTTGATCACCTTCCCTAGCGGTGGGTTACGGCGGTGACGCTAGTGACCTAGTAATAGCCCCACCCCCGACCGCCTAACCCACACTACAGCTTCAATTCAAAACTCAACATTCAACCCTCAAAACTCCTCCTCCGCCCAATTTCCCCATGACTGATATTTCTGTAGAAGCCCTATCTCCCAATCGAGAACAGCCCGTCCCCGGCGAACCGGAAAACTGGCGGCGGTTCTTTAGCTTCAGCACCGACCACAAGGTGATCGGTATTCAGTACATCGTCACCGCCTTTGTGTTCTTTCTGATCGGCGGCTTTTTGGCCATGGTGATGCGCGGCGAGCTGATCACCCCCGAGGCCGACCTGGTTGATCGCACCGTGTACAACGCCCTGTTCACCATGCACGGCACGATCATGCTGTTCATGTGGACGTTTCCGGTGCTCAACGGCCTTTCCAACTACCTGGTGCCCCTGCAAATCGGCGCGCGCGATATGGCCTTTCCCCGGCTGAATGCGGTGGCCTTTTGGATGGTGCCGGTATTTGGCATCATTCTTATGGCCAGCTTTTTGGTGCCCGGCGGCCCCGCTAGCTCGGGCTGGTGGTCATACCCGCCGGTGAGCCTGCAAAACCCCGTCGGCAATTTGGTCAACGGCCAGTTTCTATGGCTGCTGGCGGTGGCTCTCTCCGGGGTTTCTTCCATTTTGGGAGCGGTGAATATTGTCACCACCATCATCCGCATGCGGGCGCCGGGCATGACTTTTTTTAAGATGCCTGCCTTCTGCTGGACGGTGATGGCGGCCCAGATGATTCAGCTGTTTGGGTTGCCCGCTCTCACCGCTGGGGCAGTGATGCTGTTGTTTGACCTCAGCGTGGGCACCAGCTTCTTTGACCCCGCCACTGGGGGCGACCCGGTGCTGTATCAGCACTTCTTCTGGTTTTACTCCCACCCGGCGGTGTATGTGATTATTTTGCCGGTGTTTGGGGTGTTTTCGGAGCTGTTTCCGGTCTATGCCCGCAAGCCGCTGTTTGGCTACAAGTTTGTGGCGGTGTCGAGCTTTGTGATCACGGCGCTAAGTGCGGTGGTGTGGGTGCACCACATGTTTGCCAGCGGCACCCCCGGCTGGATGCGGATGCTGTTCATGGCCACCAGCATGACCATCTCGGTGCCCACGGGGGTGAAGATTTTTGCCTGGGTGGCCACCATCTGGGGTGGCAAAATTCGGCTGACTACGCCGATGCTGTTTGCCCTGGGCGGGCTGGTCAACTTTTTGTTTGCAGGCATCACGGGCATCATGCTGGCGGCGGTGCCCTTTGATATCCACGTCAACAACACCTACTTTGTGGTGGGGCACTTTCACTACGTGATCTACGGCGCGGCGGTGATGGGCATCTATGCCGCCATCTACCACTGGTTCCCAAAAATGACCGGGCGCATGTATTACGAGGGGCTGGGCAAGCTGCACTTTGTCCTCACCTTTATTGGCGTCAACCTCAACTTTTTGCCCATGCACTTTGCTGGGCTGATGGGCATGCCCCGGCGGGTGGCCTCCTACGACCCCGAGTTTGCCTATTGGAATGTGTTGGCCAGTCTGGGAGGCTTTTTGCTGGGGGTCTCGACCCTGCCCTTTTTGCTCAACATGATTAGCTCTTGGATTCAGGGAGAAAAGGCCCCGGCGAACCCCTGGCGAGCGATCGGCCTAGAGTGGCTGGTGGCCTCGCCGCCGCCCCACGAAAATTTTGCTGAGATCCCTATCGTGGTGTCTGAACCCTACGGCTACGGCAAAAACGAACCTTTGATTGCACAGCAAATGGTGTCTATGGAGTCGGCCAATGAGCTCAATTGACCTCGACCAAACCCTCAACACAGCGGCTACCGTCCCAGCCGCTGAGCACCACGAGGAAGGCGAACACCGGATGTTTGGCTTCATCATCTTTCTGATCTCAGAAAGCGTGATCTTCCTCAGCTTTTTTGTCGGCTACATTGTCTACAAAACCAGCGCCACCGACTGGCTCCCCGCCGGGGTGGAGGGGCTGGAGGTGCGCGAGCCGTTTATCAACACCATTGTGCTGGTGTCGAGCAGTTTTGTGATTTACTTTGCCGAGCGCTACCTGCACAAGGAAAACCTCTGGGGCTTTCGCGCCTTTTGGCTACTAACTATGGCCATGGGCAGCTTCTTTCTCTATGGCCAGGCGGTGGAGTGGCAGGGGCTAGAGTTTGGCTTTACCGATGGCCTGTTTGGCGGCACGTTTTATTTGCTGACCGGCTTCCACGGGCTGCATGTGCTGACTGGGGTGCTGATGCAGGGGGTAATGCTGGGGCGATCGTTTATTCCGGGCAACTACGACGACGGCGAGGTCGGGGTGGCGGCGACTTCTCTGTTCTGGCACTTTGTGGATGTGATCTGGATCATTCTGTTTATCTTGATCTACGTGTGGCAATAGGGCTGTATTTATGAATGTCTATTATGAACGCCTATAAAGTTGAGGCTGTTGTTGCTGAAAATGGCACAGTCACCCTCCAAGGGCTGCCCTTTCGACCTGGGGAAACGGTTGAGGTGATTGTTTTAGAGCGATCGCCTGCTGTTGTGGGGCGGCCACCTCAAGGGGAGAAAACCGCTTTAGATTGGGAGTATCTGCTAGGTGTAGAAGCCCAAATGAGTGAATGGATCTCTTCTGAAGACGAGGCCGCCTACTGTGACCTATAGGGCGTTTGATGTAGTTGTTGTGCCTTTCCCTTTTACAGACATCAATGCATCCAAACGCAGACCCGCCTTGGTTCTATCAGATGAGCAGAAATTTAACACCCCAGTAGGACACAGTGTTATGGCAATGATGACGACTGCTGCTCACTCCTCTTGGTCACTTGATGTGCCTATTGTGGATTTGCCTGCTGCTGGGCTGAAGACCCCTTCAATTGTCCGCATGAAGTTGTTTACCCTTGATCATGCTCTCGTCTTGAAGCATATCGGTCGTTTGAGTGCAGGTGATCAATCAACCGTTAAAAGAGCCCTTCACGACCTATTGCCTTGGTTGCAGTAGGGTGGGTATTGCACACCCTGTCTCAGGCCCTTTAAGCCCCATCTGGTGAGGAACCCCATGATTATCGACGACCAGCACTACGACGTGATCATTGTTGGCACTGGGGCGGGGGGTGGCACGCTGGCTCGCAAGCTGGCCCCGTCGGGCAAGCGGATTTTGCTGCTGGAGCGGGGCGACGCCATGCCCCTCGAAGAGCAAAATATCAGCGATGTGGATATTTTTCAAAAGCAGCGCTATCACGCGCCGGAGCAGTGGTATGACGGCGACGGCGAGCCGTTTACGCCGCAGATGAAATATGCGATCGGCGGCAACACCAAGATTTATGGCGCTGCTCTTCAGCGTATGCGGGAGAGGGATTTTGAAACGGTGAACCACCAGGACGGCATTTCGCCCGAGTGGTGCCTGAAGTATGGTGACTTTGAGCCTTACTATACCGAGGCTGAGGTGCTGTACCAGGTGCATGGGCAGAGTGGGGCAGACCCCACTGACCCCCCGCGCAGTAGCGCTTACCCCTACCCGGCTGTGGAACACGACCCCACCATTCAGCCGGTGGTGGAAGGCATTGAGAAGCAGGGCTGTCACCCGTACCCGCTGCCCATGTCGCTGTCGCTGCAAGAGGATGACCCCACGGGAGACGCGGAGGTGTTTGGGGTGGCTCCGGCGCTGGATTTTGGCAATGTCACCCTTAAGACCTCGACCAAGGTGACGGGTATTCTCACCAACCCGTCGGGGACGGCGGCGCGGGCGGTGCAGGCCGAGGTCAACGGCCAGCCCTATATATTCACCGCCGACATCATTGTGCTGGCCTGCGGGGCCATCAACACGGCGGTGCTGCTGCTGCAGTCGGTTAACGAGAAGCATCCCCACGGCTTGGCCAACAGCTCTGACCAGGTGGGCCGCAACCTGATGAAAATCACCATGAGTTCGATTGTGGAGGTGACGGCCCAGCCGAACTCTGGGAAGTTTCCGCGATCGGTGGGGGTGAATGATTTTTACTGGGGCAGCGATAAGTTTGACTACCCCATGGGCCACATTCAAAACATGGGCGGGGTATTGCAAGACGCGATTTTTGCTGAGTCGCCGCCGGTGCTCTCGCTGATTACCAAGTTCATGCCCAACTTTGGGCTGAAGCAGTTGGCGACGCGATCAATTCCCTGGTGGGCGATGACCGAGGTGCTGCCCGACCCCAAGAACCGGGTGGAGATTAAAGATGGCAAGCTCTACGTCCACTTTGCCGCCAACAACGCTGAGGCCCACGATCGCCTGGTGTACCGCTGGCTTGATGTGCTCAAGGCGGTGGAAAAGGGAAATAGCTTGTTTTCGCGATCGGGCATGCACCCGCGCGGCGAGGTGCCGCTGCCGGTGATGGCCAACCAGTGCGGCACCTGCCGCATGGGCACTGACCCAGCCACCTCGGTGCTGGATATCAACTGCCGCGCCCACGAGCTGGATAATCTCTATGTAGTCGACAGCAGCTTCATGCCCTCTAGCTCTAGCGTAGGGCCAGCGCTGACGGTGATCGCTAACGCCCTGCGGGTGGGCGAGCATTTGCTAGGGCGGTTGGGGTAGGCTGCTCAACCCGTTGCCCCCTTCCACTTGCAGACTACAATCGAGGTATAAAGGATGGCTTTTGTGGCTGCATCAACGAGGCTAACACGATGGTTCAAACCCCTACTCGATATGTGACTCAGGAAGAATTTGAGCGGCTTTGCCGATCGCATTCCGATCGCATCATGGAGCGCACAGCCCAAGGAGAATTGGTAGACGTGGCACCAGTAGGGGGAGAAGGCAGTAGCCAGGAGGCTGATTTAATCGGAGACTTGATCATTTGGAACCGGCAAACCAAGCTGGGAAAAGTGTTTAGTTCCCAGGGCGCTTTCAAGTTACCTTTTGGCTCGACCCGCGCAGCTGATGTCGCCTGGGTTGAACTAGAGCGCTGGGAGGCACTAACGTCTGAACAACGGATTGGCTTTCCGCCGATTTGTCCCGATTTTGTCATTGAGCTGCGATCTCAGTCCATCTCCAATGGCACCGTTAAGCCACAATCTCTGGCAGAGCTACGCGCCAAGATGACCGAATACCTGGCAAGTGGATTGCGCCTGGGCTGGCTGATTAACCACCAGGGTCGGCAAGTTGAAATTTATCGGGCTGGACAAGCAGTTGAGATGGTTTCGACGCCTACCGTTTTGTTTGGTGAAGCTGTGCTGCCGGGGTTTGAACTCCACGTTTGACGGTAGGCGGCGGGGCGCGTTGTCGGCGAACCCACCATGACTGCAATCAGGTAACCAGGGTGACGATGCCGGTATCGAGGTCGTAGCGGGCACCGACAATGTGCAACTGGCCAGAGGCTTGGCGATCGCGCACCAGTTCCGACCGTAACAACTGGTCAACCTGGTAGCTCACATTAGCCGACACCGCATTGTCTACCGCATCCCCCGGCTGCCCCTTTACACTGTCCACCGCAGGCAAAATCGCATCTACAAACGTCCCCATGGCACCCCCCAGGATGCCATGGTCTACCGCCGCCGTGACGGCACCGCAGCGCTCATGGCCCAGCACCATTAACAGCGGCGTTTCTAACAGGGCCACCGCATATTCAATGCTGCCGATCACCGCCGGGGTAGCAATATTGCCCGCCACGCGCACATCAAAAATATCTCCCAGGCCCTGGTCAAAGATAATCTCGGCGGTCACCCGCGAGTCGGCACAGCTCAGCACCGTAGCCAAGGGGTGCTGAGTCTGGGTCAGCTGTAGCACCCGCTCCTCCGACTGATCGGGGTGCTCTAGGTGGTGCCCCGTAAAGCGCTTGTTGCCGTCTAGCAGCCGCTTCAGCGCCTCCTCAGGGCTGAGGGAGGACGGCGATAGCATGGCCGCCGCCGCCGATTTCATCGACCAGGGCATAGCCCCCAACGCAGCTAACCCCAGCACCCCGCCGCCTAGGGTCAAAGCTCGACGTCGGCTGATATTACTTTCGCCATGTTTCATAATTTCAATCCCTACAGCGACGCTACACATTTCACAGAGCGAATTTCCATTACATCGGAGATGTAGCAGGTACCCCCAAATTTGTTCAGCAGCGGTCGCACATTTTCGGCCACAGTTTTAATTTGATCGGGCATGCAAAATGCAACAATGTAGACATTGTCGAGCATGGTCATATCCAAATCTTCGCTGCCGCCGCGCAATCCCTCACCTTCTACATTGCGAATTACCGCATGGCCATGCACTCCTGATTTTTTTAAGCTGTCTAAAATCTTAGCTAGCTCAAAGGAGTTGGCAATAATTTCAATCTTTTTGACAAGGTGCATGGGCTTAATTCCACAACAGGTTTGTGCCGTACAGATAAAGGGGAATTCCGACAATAATGTTGAATGGAAACGTCACCGCCAGAGCCGTAGAAACGTACAGACTGGGGTTGGCTTCGGGCACCGTTAGCCGCATGGCTGCGGGCACCGCAATGTAGGAGGCGCTGGCACAAAGCACCGCGAACAAAAGCGCGTCGCCCTGGGGCATATTGATCGCCCTGGCGATCAGCAACCCAATACCGGCATTGAAAATTGGGATCAGTATGGCAAAGGAAATTAGGAATACGCCGGTTTTTTGGAGGTCTTTAATTCTTTTGGCGGCGACTAGGCCCATATCGAGCAAAAAGAAGGTCAGCACGCCGTAGAACATATCTTGGGTAAAGGGCGATAACACCTCCCAACCGTGTTCCCCGGTGAGCATGCCGATGATCAGGCTGCCCACCAATAAAAAGACCGAGCTGTTGAGAAAGGCGTCTCGCAGCACCTCAGACCAGATAAACTCTCGCTTTTCGTCTCTGGCAAAGAAATTCACCAAAATCAGCCCCACAATGATGGCGGGAGATTCCATCAGGGCCAGGGCCGCCACCATAAAGCCATCAAAGGGAATGCCCAACTCGGTTAGAAAGGCGCTGGCGGTGATGAAGGTGACGGCGCTAATCGAGCCGTAGGTGGCGGCGATCGCCGCCGAATCGTAGGTATCGAGCTTGAGCCGTAGAATAAAATAGGTGTACAACGGCACCGCGCAGGCCATCATAATCGCCGCCAAAATCGTCAGCACCACCTGCTGGTTAATGCCGCTTTTGGTCAGCTCGACCCCACCCTTAAACCCGATCGCCAGCAGTAGATAGAGCGAAAATAACTTAGGAATCGGCGGCGGAATTTCTAAATCAGACTTGACTAAAACAGCTATCATTCCTAAAAAGAAAAATAGCACCGGAGGATTCAAAATATTGGACATGATCAAGTTGGCATTCATGTCCACCTCTTTTGACGCTGGAGAAGCTGAAAATTTAAAAAACTTTGCATTCTGAAAATTTTAATTGTCCATGACGCATCGCGTTGAATTATCTCTGCCAATGGTTTCAGCAAGATCTCTTGCTGCGGCAATTTTCCGCTAGGTTAATTATGCACAAAATAGACCCCAGGATTATTGGAAACCCTGAGGTCTATGGCAATCGTCACATTGGTGAGGAGGGTAGCGATGGCTGGGGCAAAAACCCGGCTGCTAACTTCTAGCCACTAAATTTCGAGGCACTTCACGCCACTGCCTGAGCGGCATACTGGGCCGCTAGGGCGCTGAGCACCGCCTCGGTAGACCCCGTCCAGCCGATGATGCCATCCTGGGCGCGCAACATCTCTAGGGTGGATTGCTTAAAGGCGGGAAAGTAGCTTTCGGTGGCGTCTTCGACCAGCAGGCACTCGTAGCCGCGATCGTTGGCCTCGCGCATGGTGGTCTGCACACAGACTTCGGTGGTGACGCCGGTAATGATCAGGTGGGTAATGCCCTGGGCCTTGAGGTGAGTTTCTAGCTCGGTGGCGTAGAAGGCTCCCTTGCCGGGCTTAGGGATAATGACTTCGTTGGGCAGCGGCGCGAGTTCGGGGATGATGCCGTTGCCCGGTTCACCCAGCACCAAAATTCGCCCCATGGGGCCGCGATCGCCGATTTTGAGTGAGCCAGTGCCGCGATCGCGTTTCGAGGTTGGGCAGTCTGATAGATCGGGCAAATGCCCCTCCACCGTTTGAAAGATCGGCAGATTGTAGCGGCGAAACGACTCTTGCAGCGCCTTGACGTTGGGAATGATTGCCCGCAGCAGGCCGACATCGTTGCCCAGGGCATCGCCAAAGCCGCCCGGCTCAATGAAGTCGCGCTGCATGTCGATGATGATCAACGCCAGGCCGGTGGTGGGTAGGGGGTAGGGG
>QBMN01000090.1 GCA_003241845.1 Shackletoniella antarctica
AGTGAAGCCTATGCGGCTCTGCTCAGCGTGATTGAAACCTGTCGCCGCCGGAACCTATCCCCCTGGCCTTACTTAGCCGAGGTCATTGCGCTCAGACGCAAAGGACTACCGGCTCCTCCGGTTCCTACGCCCCTATCTCAGGCCGCTTAAGCAAGGTTGTCTGCCGGGGGGGGGAGTGAACCTTTACGAGTGAGTTGCATAAAATCGTATTAAAAGTTTGCAACTTGGCATCAGATAACAGCTGCCATATATTGCGTAGTGACTTATTGCGTAATGACTAGCTCTGGCGTACCGAAGGCAAGCCATACCAAGGAATATCAGGATATTCGTGGTGCTCCCAGTGGTAGCCGAAATGGTAGCAGGTTAGCAATGAAAGAAAGATCGGGTAGTTGCTGCTAACGGCATGGTGGTCACCCCCGCCACTTTCTGATCGATGGGGCAAATAGGTGCCGAAGAAAAATAGCTGCGTTGAGCTAAGTACAATCGGCAAAAACCAAAACAAGAACATATTGGTGACAGAAATATGTAGCCCAAAACTAGCCACTAAAAATATGGCAATCATTTTGAACAGCATGACAATCCGCTCTTTGTCATTCATATAGCCATCCATAAACCGCCAATACCAGAGTAAGAAATTGCGATGGGTGCCATCGTGGAAGTCGGGGTCTTTGGCCTGACCGGGATAGCGGTGGTGCTTCCAGTGGTTGAGAAAAAGTTTGCGGTACGACAGCAGAGCATAGAGCGTGACGGCCAACCGCCCAATGCCGTGATTTAGGCGGCGATCGCTGGGCATTACCGAGCCGTGAATGGCATCGTGGGCTACAATAAACAACCCCGTCTGAATATAGGTGCGCCCGAGGACGGCAGGCAAAATCCATAGGAACCCTAGCTGAGCTATGTCCACATATAAAAACGCCACTAGGCTGCTAGCCCAGAGTGCGATAATAACTAAAGCGACTAAAACGCCCGTTGGCGCTGGGTTTGAGCTATGGCGCACGTAGATCAGCCTCGTTAAGCAATACTTCTGTTTCTCCGTCAACTCTGCTAAAGACTGGCTCTGGCCCCAGCCACCTTTCAGTTTCATACATCAGGTTTGAGATTCGTGTTTGCACACCAGCAGTTGAACTGCGCTACCCGCGAAGCTCAACCACTGGCCACAATAGAAGCTAGGGGCACTGGCTGATAGCTCAGCTGTCTGCAAGGTTTAACTGAATATATTATGTAGTTATATGAAGTCAATTGCTAGTGTCGAACGGCATAGTTTCATTCCACCAACAGCAAAAGATTTACGCCCCTTGCCTGAGTTACCCCACGGCAGTGAGGCTTTTGCCAGGCAGCACCCAAGAGAGCAGCGCATAACCTCTAGATCGAGTTGGCCTCAGCAAGGTGGCGCTTGCTCCAACGTCTATGGTTAATGACCCAGTCTTGAATATTAGGTTGACTGGTGGATTTAGCCAGGTGAATCAGGTTCCAGACTTCATCGACTAAGCGGTCAATATCGATGGGTTTGAGCAGGTGGACCTCAATTTTTTGTGTCAAAGCTTGCTCAGATTTTCCTGGGCGGTAGGCAGAGGCCACCAAAATGGGAATCACCCGCTTTAGATCTAGCGCCATAGCTTTCACGCGCTGAATAAGTGGCCAAACATCTTCGTTTAAAAATCTAGTTTCGCAGATGAGAATGTCTGGGGCAAAGCAATCTAGCAGGGCCAAGGCATCCGTAACTAATTCAAACGTTGTTACCTTTGCCCCGTAGCTTTCAAATAAAATCGAGCACAGGTATCTTGTATCAGCATCATTGTCTACCACAAGAATCTGTACATCCTTGAGTATGCCAGGATTAGGAAGAGACTGACTGATGTTTGGCATGGTGATAGCCTTGCTGTGATAAATACTTAATTCGCAAGAACTCCCGTGGCAGATTGATTTTTCTTAGTCAATAAATACAGCGTGGGCATCGATTGTCGGCATAGCCTGGTGACAGTGGCCACAACGCCAATACAGCTGGTTTAACCGGATATGGCGGAGCAAGGTATGGGAACAGCAGGGACATCGCTGGGTGTTTGTAGACTGGTTGTGGTCAATAAGACTGGGTTCCCAGTGCTTTTGGGCTGGGGCAGAGACCGATCGCTTAGTAGTCATAAAGATCACCTGCTTGCGGAGTTTGATAGGTGGTTCAGAGCATTCCATAAATGGCTTTCATGGCGAGAATGCTTTTGGTAATAGCCTCTATGGGGGTATCGAGAGAGTCATAGGTATCGACAAATACCCTGGCTTAGGAGGCTTGCAATCTAATCATAGAAGGCGATTGTCTTACTTGCTGAGTGAATTGATTAAGTAAGTTATGAAACGCAAGTTTCTGTAACAACCTACTTAGGCGATCGCTGGTAAACCCAAGGAGTGCAGAAAATCCTAGGGCAGTCTCAAGATGGGAACGTACCGGCCTGGGAGAACTCAATGCCGTATTTTAAGCGGCATTCTAGGGCGGATAGGTTGCGCTGAGAAGCTCAGGTGAGTTGTGTGGGCCTGCACTTAGGCAACGACTGGGAGGATGGGCAAGGGCCGTGGCTCATGGTGGAGCCGGGGTAACTCCCGCAGCCCAAATTGCAGAAAACTCAAGCTCCGGTCGCTTGGTCCAGACGAGCCCGATGGTCAATCTCACCAGCATCATGCCTCTGCTCAGATACGATTACCTAGGGGCACCCCGCAATCTGAGACCAGCCAAACTATTGCGAAAACGTTACAAAGACTCCGCCGCTTCTCAGAGGATTTTTAGTCAGCTAAACGGGTGAAAACAGTGCTGATTCTCTGTTTTCACCCGTTTTCTGCTGCTGTACCCGGCCTGGCTCCCAGTGATTTATCCATAACCAAATGAGAATTTAGCTTTCCCTAGAGCCCCCTAAGTCGCTAAGCTATCAATGAAATAGGTCATCCCCGTCATTTTTAACTATGTCTGTTGTTAGCCAAGTTATTTTGAATGCCGACGACGAGCTGCGCTACCCAACCACCGGCGAGCTCAAGGCCATTGAAGAATTTTTGAAGACCGGCGAACAGCGCACCCGCATCGCCGCCACCCTGTCTGAAAATGAGAAGAAGATTGTCGACAAGGCCAGCAGAGAGCTGTGGCGGCGGCGGCCCGACTTCATCGCCCCCGGCGGCAATGCCTACGGCCAAAAACAGCGCGCCCTCTGTATTCGCGACTATGGTTGGTACTTGAGGTTGGTCACCTACGGTGTGCTGGCTGGCGATCAAACTCCCATTGAGGCCATTGGTATAGTCGGCGTCCGCGAAATGTACAATGCCCTAGACGTTCCTGTGCCCGGAATGGTTGAAGCCATCAGCTGTCTTAAGGCGGCTTCTCTCAACTTGCTGTCTGATGAAGATGCCGCCGAAGCCCAGCCCTACTTTGACTACATCATCCAGGCCATGTCGTAGGTCTTAGCCCGCTGTTGCAGATACTAAAGCCCCGGATGCCTCAAGCATTTGGGGCTTTGCTTTGCAAAGATCTAGCGGCACATCGCTTGCCCGGTCGGGGGCGGGGCCAGTCTTCCCCGGTAGGGTGGGAAAAAATTTGCGGCGGGAGAGTTGGCCATAGGCAAGACAAGTTAGATGAAGGATAGGAAGGTATTCGTTACAAAGCAGCGAAAAACCAAGGAAACCTAACTATGATTAAGCCGGCACTCCTAAAAATATATGAAATATTCTAAAACGCTCCATTTGTCGATCTTGCTCGCGATCGCCGCTGCCATCACCACCCCCGCCTACGCCGCAGACCGGCCCGGCCCTGGGGGGTTACTCAAGTGCGACGAGAGCCAGCTCAGCCAGCGCTACAGCCAGGCAGAGCTAGACACCTTTTTTAGCAGCGAGTATACCTATTGGGATGCCGCCCAACTGGCCAGCTACTGGGGGCAAGACCTAGACGAAGCCAAGGCCCGCATTGGCCGCAAAATTCTCTGGGGGCCTGCCGATGTGGCCATTCTCGAGCAGTTTTTGCTCGATGCCCGCCTAGAGTCACTCCAGGCAGTGGATGACCTACGGTTCTACGGTGAAACCAACTATACCTATGACGATGCGGCGGCCCTGGCCGAGTTTTGGGGCGATGCCACCCCCTACGACGCCAAGCTGCGCATTGAGCGCAACTTGATTATGGGCAACGCCGATGAGGTTGACTATGCCCTGGAGTTGGCCAATCCCTAGGCGCAAGCGATGACTCTGCCGGGCAACACTCCAAAGGGCAGCACTCTCTGGGGCAAGATTGGCCTTGAAATTGAGCTAATGGCTCCCAGGGGGGCCAGCCGCCAGGTGCTCGCCGAGGCGATCGCCGCCAGGCACGGGGGCACCTGCCACCGCATCTTTTATCCCCAGTCAGAGCCCAGCCAGATTGCGGGCACCCCGGTGCTCGAAAACCTCACCCTGGGGTTTGAGGTGCGCGATGCCCAGCATCAGGCGATCGCCTGGTGTGTGGATGATTTGACCCTACAGGCCGACTGCGATCGCACCCAGCCATCCCAGCCGGGCTGGTATCGCATTGTGGGCGACGACATCCGGCTGATGCAGATCGTCAGCCACCTGAGCGATGCCAATTTGCCCCTGGCGGAGGTGCTGCAACCTGTAGCTGAGACCCTGGGCCTAGCCCTGCACCGAGGTCCAGATGGCATGGTGAAACTGGCTGGCGAGGTGGGGCCACCGATCGCGATCGCCGCCCAGCTTCCCGGAGAACGGGAGCGCCCCTGCGAGCTGATTACCCCACCGCTCACTCCGGCCCAGCTACCCCAGCTAGAAGGGTATCTTCAGGTGGCCCGCGAGCTGGGGTTTTATGCCCCGGTTGAAGGGGCTACCCATCTGCATTTTGATGCGGCTCCCCTCTGCTCTGCCCCAGTGATGCGCAACCTAGTCAATCTTTTTTGGGCCTACGGCCCTACTTTGAAGTGGCTGGTGGGCAGCAACCCAAGCTGTCAACGTCTGGGGCTGTGGCCCCCCGAACTGCTGCCCCTGGTGAATGACCCCGCCTGGATTGCTCTGCCCTGGGATCAGGCCAGAGAACCGCTCAAAACTATCCCCCTCACCAAATACTGCGACTTCAACCTCAAAAACATCGTCTACGCCCCGCGCCACAAGCACACCTTTGAAATTCGGATTTTGCCGGTGTATTTGGAGCTGCCGCCGCTGCTAGGGGCGATTAACCTAATGGCTGACCTGGTAAATCGAGCGGTCAACCCGGCCATGGTCAAACCCCACGATCCTTGGCCCGCCAGGAAAGAAGGTGTTAATGCCCTACGGCAAGAGCTACCCTCATCCCAGGTTCTGCGCTCTACCTGGCAAACCCATGCCGCCAAGGGCTCTCCGCAACCCTATTAGCGGTGAGCCAACAGTTTCAGGGTCTCCGGGAGGTGCGGCGCTAGGGAGCAGATTGCGCTGTCCTGCTGGCTCTGGCCCCAGCCCTGATCGTTGAGCTGGCGTTGACCATGGCGAGTGAGCAGTAGTTTAGGATGCACCAATGACCTCTGATGTCGGAGCCGCATAAGGCATCCTGACTGCATAATCATCTACGAAGCCATCCACCACCTATGACCAATCCACTTCACGTTTTAGTTACTGGCGCGACCGGGCGCACAGGGTCTATCGTCGTTCAGAAGCTTCGGCAGCGGCCTGAGCAGTTTGTAGCCAAAGGGTTTGCCCGTTCTGAGGCAAAGACCAAAGAACTATTCGGCAGCACCGAAGGCTTTTACCTGGGCGACATCAGCGACCCAGGTCGCCTCAACGCGGCCTTAGAGGGCGGCGATGCCCTGGTAATTCTGACTAGTGCTGTACCTCAAATGAAGGCCCCACCAGAGCCAGGGCAGCGGCCAGAGTTTTTCTACCCCGAGGGAGGCACTCCAGAACAAGTTGACTACCAGGGCCAGATCAATCAAATCGAGGCGGCTAGGGCGGCTGGGGTCAAGCACATCGTTCTAGTGGGGTCGATGGGCGGCACCAACGAGCAACACCCCCTCAACCGCATGGCTAACGGCAACATTTTGATTTGGAAGCGCAAGGCAGAAGCCTATCTGATTGATTCAGGACTCGACTACACCATTATTCGGGCGGGGGGTCTACAGGATCAGCCGGGAGGACAACGAGAGCTATTGGTGGGCAAAGATGACCAACTGTTGGCCAATCCTCCCAATGGCATTCCTACCTCCATCCCTCGCGCCGATGTGGCAAAAGTGGTGGTGCAGGCGCTGCTTGAACCCGCTGCCCGCAATAAAGCCTTTGACGTGATTTCTAAACCCGAGGGAACGCCTGGGGCAGTAGTCACCACTGACTTTCAAGGGTTGTTTGAGCAGACTACCCCAGGGCTGTAGGGCAAACATTAAGCCTTGGGGGAGCCTAGCGGCCCCAGAAGTAGCAGAGGCCAAGGCATCTCTAGGTCAGGCACCCACCCCGCATACTGCCGCAGCCCAGGCATGGCATAGGGCAGCACAAACCTAAGCGATCGCAGGGAAGCAGGCCGTTGACCATCGGTGTCTACTACTCCATACTCCCTCGCTAGTTCGGCCACGATCTGCACCTGGCCAGTGCGGCGTAACACGTTGGGGTCTGCTGACAGGGCGGCAATCACTCGCCCCGTCAGCAATGGTGTTTCCCAGTTGTAATTGGCTGGGCTAGATTCTGCCTGGGCATCACTGGCCTTATCCCCCAGTCCCATCTCCGCCGCAAACTGGGTCATGAATTCTGTGCCAACAATACCTGGCCATATGGAGAGAGAGGCAACCTGGTATTTCTTGAGTTCTACGGCCATGTCTGCCGCCATGCGATCGCAGGCCGCTTTGCCCACCCCGTAGGGCACCCCAAAAATATAGGACAGCCCACCCCAGGACGACAGCGTGCAGATCAGCCCTCGCTGGCGGGGCACCATCAGCCGAGCAGCATAGACGCTGGCCACGTAGTGACTCCGCAGGCCCACATCATTGCAGGCATCCCAGAACGCTGGCTCTGACTCCCAGAATGGTTTGCCGTAGGCTTGCTTGAGCGCGGGCACGCCAGCGTAGGCATTGTTCACCAGCAGGTCGAGCTGGCCTCCTTGGTCAGCTTGGATCTGCTCAAACAGAGCCTTCACCTGGTCGTCGTCGCTGTGGTCTACCGGCAGTGAGATAGCGACCCCACCTGCCTGCTCAACAGCCGCCGCCGTTTCCTCCAGCGATCCAGTGGATTCAGACGATGCGGTGACGGTGCGCCCGGTGATATAGACCGTCGCGCCAGCTTCTCCGAGGCCGATGGCAATGCCCTTGCCCAAGCCTCGGGTGGCCCCGGTGACCAGGGTGATCGCCCCCTCAAGTGGTTTCATGGATTTCTCTAGTAGTAGCCGTCAACTCGGCCAGATTCCGCTCTTGTATTAGCATAACCAGGGCAAGGCCAACGGCAAAGTATAGCGATGACTATATTATGGGAGCTTGCCACCACTGAGGGCGATTCTCGCTTTGGGAGACACTTCATGAACGCGAGGGTGGCCATTCCATCGGGCTTTAGTCCGCAGGAGTATTTAGCGCTTGAGCATGACAACGCCATTCGCCACGAGTATCGGCGGGGGCTGGTCTATGCGATCGCGGGGGGCAGCGACAACCACAGCCACCTCAGCATCAATTTGCTGACAGAAACTAACTTGCATTTACGAGCTTAAAGCAAGACCCAGGCAAGTCATTTCTAGACTAGATATAATACTTGCGAGTCTCAATGCGAGCGGAGTAGTGCCAATCTCAATTCAATATCTAGTGGGAGTCGCTAGAAAGAGAATGGCGCTGAACATCACCACAAAAACTGCGGTGTGAAACTGCTGACGGCAGACTGCCTAGGGAGCGGGGCTTTTGCAGCGTACGGCGATCGCCCAAAACACTATGCTGGGCATGCTAGGCGCTTAGCATGCGGTGGGAGTTTTGAGAACTATGGCACTACTATTAGATTTACGACACTGTTAACAGGTGTGAGCTGGCGCAGAGGGGGTTATGGGCAAAGGATTTGGACAGCCAAAAGCGGTACCTACGCGCAGTGCGGCCCAGCTTATGCGCGCCTTTGGCAAGTACTGCGCCGAAGCTAAGGGAGATGAGCGGCAGGTCGAGCAGTTTTTGCAGGCAAACTTAGCAAAGTTAGACGAATACCTGCTAGAGGCATTGCCCCATATATTCCCTAAGCTGCTAGACGATGGTTTATTTGGGGACAGGCAAAATGTTGCATCGCTATTTGTAGCGTTTGGAATTGCAATTTCCGGGTTTCCGTTGGGTGATCGGGCTTTGAACCTGGAATTGAGCTTTGCAGCTTATCGGGTTGCATTAAGGGTTTTTACTAGGGATAATTTTCCACAAGAATGGGCAGGGTTACAAAATAATCTTGGCAATGCCTATCGCGACCGCATTCGAGGCGATCGAGCCGAAAACCTAGAACAGGCTATTGCAGCTTCTGAATTATCACTTCAGGTCCACACTCGTGATGCTTTTCCACAAGAATGGGCAATGTCACAAAACAATCTTGGCGCTGCCTATGGAGAGCGCATTCGAGGCGATAGGGCTGAGAATCTAGAGCAAACTATTGCAGCTTCTGAATTGTCACTTCAGGTTCGTACTCGCGATGCTTTTCCAGAAAAATGGGCCTCGACACAAAATAATCTGGGCATTGCCTACGGTGATCGCATTCGAGGCGATCGGGCTGAGAACCTAGAGCGGGCTATCGCGGTCTATGAACTATCGCTTCAGGTTTATACGTGCAATGCCTTTCCAGAATATTGGGCGAGGTCACAAAACAATCTGGGCACTGCCTACGGTAATCGCATTCAAGGTGATCGGGCTGATAACCTAGAGCGGGCTATAGCAGCCTATGAGTTGTCGCTTCAGGTTTACACTCGCGATGCTTTTCCAGAAAAATGGGCCTTGACACAAAATAATCTGGGCATTGCCTACGGTGATCGCATTCGAGGCGATCGGGCCGAAAACCTAGAACAGGCGATTGCGGCCTATGAGTTGTCACTTCGGGTTTTAACTCGCGATGCTTTTCCAGAAGATTGGGCCTTGACACAAAATAATCTGGGCACTGCCTACGGTAATCGCATTCAAGGCGATCGGGCTGAGAACTTAGAGCAGGCGATTGGGGCCTATGAGCTGTCACTTCAGGTTTACACCCGCGATGCTTTTCCAGAAAAATGGGCGAGAAGTAAGCACAATATAGCCAACGCCTATCGCGACCGCATTCTGGGTGAGCAGCTAGTCAATCTAAAAACAGCAGTTGATTTGCACCAAGAAGCGGCACAGGTTTTCACCCAAGATGCGTTTCCGCTTTCGTGGGCTGAGAACCAAGGGTGCCTGGCAGAGGCCTTAATGATGCAAGCCTCGCTGACCGATAATGCAAACGACTTAGATATGGCCGTTGCGCTGCTAAAAGGTGCGCTGGAGGTATCTGTGCCCGGTAGCCCAGACTTCATCGATTCTCAGTACCTACTTGGTAATGCCCTGTCTCGTCGCTTTGAGCGTAATCAACAGGCCAGCGACCTACAGGAGGCGCTAAAAGCTTATAAAACCGCTTTAGACGCCATTAGCCCAGAGCACTACGACCGAGAAAAAATTTGGCAGGCGCTGCCGACTACCCAGTCTGTTTTGGGTAGCCGCCTGGTGCGTGAGGGCCAATGGCAGGAGGGGCTACAGCTTTTGCTCAACAGCGTCAGACTGCTCAGCGAGGGGGATGACCCGCTAGCTCATGCCAATGCGTTGTACCAGACGGGGCGCGCCCACGAAACCCTGGCTGACTGGGACAATGCTCGCCTTTACTACCGCGATGCCCTGCGCCTGTACGATCATCTTAACGATCAGCCGGGCATTGCCCAAAGTCGTCATGGGTTGGGTAGTGTGTTGGCATCCCAGGGCTATTTTAAAAAAGGCATGGCTGAGCTACAGCAGGCCCGCGAGCTTTACCACCAGCTAGATAGACAAAATAGAGTAGCCGAAGTAGACAACCTTTACCAGGCAGCCCAGCGGGCAGAGCAGCAAATTAGCGAGGTGCCCCTATGACCACCGCCGACGATATTTTTGACCAGTCAACCAGCAACGTGCAGGGCTTGGGCCTCCACGAAATTCCGTTTACAGAAAGCCCGCCCGACCTCGATAGTGAAACCCTACAGTACATCTTCACCGGGCGTGAGCATGAACTGCGGCGGGTGTTTAACCTGTTTCAGAGTCGGGAGCGGCGGCGCATTTTGGTCTATGGTCGCATTGGCATCGGCAAAAGCGCTTTTTTGCGTGAGGTGCTGTCGGTTCTACGGCGCAAACGTCCGCAGATGTTAACCGCCTACATTTCTCTACCGGCTGACCTAGACCTTGCCACCACAGCCCTAATCGCCGTCGCCCGTGAAATGGCCGATGACGAATGGGCACAGCGGCAGCTCTACCAAATGGGGATTCCGACCGCCAAAATTCTGAAGGAGCGCAGTGCAGAGGTGAGCGGCAGCCTGGGCATTGGCGGCAGACTGGCGGAGAAAGACCTGCCCATTACCAAGCCGCTATACCCCACCGTTAGCTTAGACACACTGCTAGAACGCGCCCAAGAAAAATATCCCCAGGGCGTTGTCATTGCCATAGACGACCTAGACAAACGCAACCCCAGCGCCGTTCGACAGATGATGCACGATGCCCAGGGCATGCTAAAAGGGCGGGCCTGGTTTATGCTCACCGGGCACCCGATGGGTATTACCGGAGATTTATTGACCAGCGAGCGGGGTTTGTTTGACCTGCAACTCAAGCTCGAAGAACTCGATCAGCCCACCACCTACAAAATGCTGATCAACTACCTCAACAGCGCCCGCATCAGCAACCGCAGCACTGACCCCAACGATGCGCGATCGGTGCTGCCATTTACCCCAGAAACCGCTGCACGCTTCTGCGAAGTCTCTCTGGGCAAGCCCCGCCTGTTTAACCGGCTGGGCAATACCGTGCTTGACACAGCCGCCAATATGCAGGCCACCTCAATTACTCCAGAGGTGTTGGCCGAGGGTCTTAGAGCTGCTGCCCCAGAGCTGAGAGAACGGGCTGCCCTCAGCGTTCAAGAAGAAAGAATTCGGGCTTTTCTGGAACAGCGAGGGCCAATTTCGGACGAAACGATTACCTACGAGGATCTAGAGCAGCTAGGGTTTCGCAGCTTTAGCGATATTTTGCCGTTTCTAGAGCGACTAGAAGCGGCTGACCTCGCCCACCAGCTTGACCAAGACGACACCAAGGCCTTTGCCCCCATCGCCCTACCGCCAGCGCTTGAATAGTTGCCTACCATGCAAATTATCAGTCTGGCGAAAATGCTATGAAAGAAGGGTTCCAGAATCTAGAATTTTATCAGGGACTAAAATTGGACTAATTTTTCAGCCCCTCTGAGGCTCACTGAGGCGTCCAGGCTCGTCAGGCTCAGTCAAGCAATCCAGAGTCTTCTGCCTGCTCTAAGGGTAGCCGAAGTGCCTTAACTCGGCTTATGCAGCTGACTTAGAATTCCTGGCAAGACTGTCCAGAAGGCAGTCTATAAAGTCCCGTAGTAGGACTATCCATGAGGCATTTGAGTCTTAATGTAAGAGGGCGGAGGCAGTCGTGGGTGTTTTCGCTGCGGTTAAATAGAGAGGCTGTGCACCTCGCCCCTCTGCTCAATTCTCAGGCAGTGTAAGGTACTCCACTATCTGTTACCCCTGACTGCCATGCCCGCCGACGTTGAATTTACCCGACTGTGGCAGTCTGAGGTTGCAGGCATTGAGCTATTTAGCGCTTAGCTCTACCGCCATAGCTTTGCCAAGCACATGCACGAGGCCTACACCATTGGCTTCAACCACCACTATTTGCATGGGGCGCGAGGCCCACGAAGACCCCGCCAAGCGCTATGTAGCAGCGATCGCCGCCGGATTCTTCTACATTCTCATCGGCCTGTTTGGTGCTACGGTCGCCACCGTATTTACCGCCTTTCCTCAAGAACTGGTGCTGGCGATCGCCGGTTTAGCCCTGCTCGGCACCATCGGCAATGGCCTATTTACTGCCCTGCGCGACGAATCCCAGCGAGAACCCGCACTGATCACCTTCTTAGTGACAGCATCTAGGGTCACCCTCTTTGGCATCGGCTCCGCCTTTTGGGGCCTGATTGCTGGAGCCATGGCGCTAATGATCTATCGAGTCAACATTCTGTCGATCACCCCTAAAGCAGATTAATGGTTCACGAGAATAATCTAATTTTGAGACCAACTAATATCTAACTTAGACCAACTTAGGTATCCATAAGTCTCAATTCAAGACGATGACTGCGCGAATGTTCATGCCTTGCACGAAGCTCCTAGAGATGAGACTAATCATTCTCCAAGTTAGACTAGCTTAAGTACCTGTAAGTCTTAGAGTGAGAAACGCACGTGCGAATGTTGTCTCATACCAAATCCGAATCACATCACCCCGATTCCCCAAAGGCCAGCCGTAGGGGCGCATCGCATGCGCCCCTACGGCTGCTCGTTAGGAAAATTCCGGCAACGAAAATACCCAAGGATTTTGCTGCCTTCTAAGGACGCAGGCTCTGCGCCCCTACCTGGGGGTATTTTCTTTCCTGGAGACCTCCTTATTCTGGCTCTGGGCGATCGCCCCCACTCCCCCCTAAAGAAGCTTGGGTCGCGCTACCGCCAAAATTCTGCAAAGTCTGGGCCAGATCGACCCCGGTGGCCTGCTTCATCTGCTCCATAAACGAGGCCAGCTTGGTGGCGTTGCCGCCGCCGCCGGAGTCGATCACGGTGATGCTTTCCACCGTCACGTCGGGCACGGTGTCCACCAGGTTTTTCAGCAGCCCCTCTAGCTTTTGGAACAGGAAGATCTCGCGGGCGTGGTCACCCGCCGCCTTCCAGGTAATAGCCAGCTCGCGAATGCCCTCGGCGCGGGCGCGACCGTCTTCGACAATGCTGGCGGCGTCGCCCTTGGCTCGGGCCTGGGCCTGCTGGCAGGAGGCGATCGCCGGGGCGATCACGTCGGCCTGGAGCTGCTGCTCGACCTGGTTGCGGCGCTCGCGCTGCACGGCCAGCTCGGCTTCGGTGCGGGCCACCTCGGCGGCGATCTCAGACTCGGCTTCAGAAATGGCGGCCTGGCGCTGGCTGAGGGCGTTTTGCAGGCGGCGATCAGCGTCGGCGCGGGTGGTTTCGATCTTGGCCTCGATCTGGCGCAGGGAGGTGCGCTTGAGGTTTTCGGCGGCCTGGAGGGCCGACTGGGCTTTGGCTTCGGCCTCGGCGATGCGGGCGTCGCGAAACAGGTCGGCCCGCTGTTTGCGGCCAATCGAGTTGAGGTAGCCGACATCGTCGGAGATGTTCTGAATTTGCAGGTTGTCGAGAATTAGGCCCAGCTGGGCCAGGTCGTCGTCAGCTTCGTCGAGCAGGTTGCGCACAAAGGCCATTTTGTCTTCGTTCACCTGTTCGGGGGTGAGGGTGGCCAGCACGCCGCGCAGGTTGCCTTCCAGGGTTTCGCGGGCAATTTTTTCGATGTCTTCGCGGCTTTTGCCCAGCAGCCGTTCGATCGCATTGTGAATCGCCGGTTCTTCCCCCGCGATCTTAAGGTTCGCCACGCCATCGACCTGGAGGGGAATGCCGCCCCTAGAGTAGGCGTTGGCCACCTTCAGCTCGATGATCATGTTGGTCAGCTCCATGCGGAAGGTTTTCTCCAGCAGGGGTTTGCGAATGCTGCTGCCGCCCTTGACCAGCCGATAGCCGACGCTGTGGCCATCGCTGACCGTGCGGCGATCGCCCGAGAAGATCAGCACTTCGCTGGGCTGACAGATGTAGTAGAGGTTTTTGATGATCAGCAGCAGGCTGCCGGTGGCCCCAAACATAACCACCAGCAGGGTAAAGATCAGGCTCATGGGGTGTGCTCCGAGGGTGGAATGAGGAGTGGGCGGGTGGATGGGTAGATGGGTGGATGGGTAGGGGCAGACCTACGTGTCTGCCCTAGGGAGATGGGGTGGTGGGGAAGCGGCCACGGAGGGGCGGGCAGCCAAGGGAATGCCGAGGATGTCTTCGGACTGGCGCAGAAACTGCTTCACCATTTCGGGGTAGGCGTTGAGCAACGATGCGATCGCCTTACCGTCTCCGTTGTCGATCACGTTCACCTTATCCAGGTGCAGGCGGCTGGGAATGCGCCCCGCTTCCTTCAGCACCATTTCGAGCTGCTGCACTAAAAACAGCTCCGAGGCATCGACGCCGGTGTCTTGCCACACCTGAACCAGCATTTGGCTGGCCTGGGCCGAGGCCTTGGCGTTTTCTTCTAGGGTGGCGGCGGCTCCTCGGGCCTGGAACTCCTGCGCCCGCTGCTGGGCCTGGGCGGGCAGCACCTGCTCCACCTCCAGGCGGGCCCTTTCGAGATTGGCGCGAATGGCTTGCAGCTCTCGCTGGGCGCGGGCGCGGGCCTCGGCGGCGGCGGCCTGGGTGCGCTCTTCTTCAATGCGGGCCTGCTTTTCGACCTCGGCGGTGATTCGGCGCAGCTCGTTTTCTTTTTCTTGAATCACGGTGCGGGCCTGGGTTTGGGCCACCTCCGACTGGCGGGTGCTGTCGGCCTCGATCTGCTCGGCTTCGGCCACGGCATTGGATTCAGCAATTTCCGCATCGCGCACCACGTTGGCGATCTGCCGCCGCCCAATGGAGTTAAGGTAGTCAACCCGGTCGGCCACGCTCTGAATTTTGAGGGTGTCGAGCTGGAGTCCCAGTTTCACCAGGTCGTTGCGTACGTCGCTGGCGATGCGCTCGGCAAACTGGAGCCGGTCTTCGTTGAGTTGTTCTGGCGTCAGGGTAGCGACTACGCCCCGCAGGTTGCCCTCCAGGGTTTCCCGCGCCACCCTGGCAATTTCCTCACGGCCCCGGCCCAAAAAGCGCTCGATCGCATTGCCCACGAGGGTCTCGTCGCGGGCGATTTTCACGTTGGCGATCGCCTGAATATCCAGCGGCGTGCCCCCCTTCGAGTAGGCGTTAGTCACCTCAATCGGCACCGGCATGGTGGTCAAATCCATCATCTTGACGGTTTCGAGAATGGGAATCCGAAACGTGCGCCCGCCGTAGATCACCCGATAGCCCATGGTCTGCCCATCGGCGCGGCGGTACTTGCGCCCCGAGATAATCAAGATCTTGTTGGGGTCGCAGATCTGCACCAGGGAATTAACGCCCCAGATAGTGAGCAGAATGGCGAAGATCAGGACGGCGATCGCCCCGCCGCCCAGTGCTCGGCCTCCGGTTTGGGCGATTACCGGAGTTGTTGACATCACCTCCAACTGGGCCACCGTCTCTATTTGATGAATTCTCGCTGTCATACCGACGCGCTCCTTGGTGTGCCAAAATCTTCGTCGCCGTATCTATTCCCTTAGGGCGCACGGCAGTGCGCCCCTACGTACGGGCGCACTGCTGTGCGCCCCATCTCACCCCTCTACCCCATCCGCCGACGCTACCCACAGCTTATCCCGCTCCATCCCCACCACTAGCACCTGCTCTCCCTGGTGAAATTCGCGCTCCTCTTGGGTGATGGCAAAGAAGCTCACCGTCGAGCCGCCCAGGTTCAGGCTGACTTTGCCTCGGCTATTCTGGTCAAAGGGAATTTCGACCGTGCCAAGCTGGCCGGTGAGAGATGCTGGCCGGATCAGGCTGCTGACCGATTGGTGACTGAGCGATCGCAGCACCAGCGCTGCCACCAGCCCGCAAAATAGCCCCATGAAAAGGGCCAGCAGGGCAACCAGCCAGCCATTCAAATCGGGCTGTACCCAGTTCAGCAGCAGACCCGTCAGGCCAAAGAAGCAGAGGGCAAAGGTCCAAAAGCGCAGGCTCAGCAGGGGCAGCCACCAGCGTGATCGCAGCGCAGCAAAGGTTTCGCCCAGATGGGTGCCGAAATCAATGTCGTCAAAGGTGCCATCGCCGTCGCTGTCGATGGACACATCAAAATCGCCGTCGAAGTCGCCCGCAAAGTCTATGCCGTCGAGTCCACCGACGGCGGCGAGAAAGACAAAAATGCCTCCCACAATAAAACAGATTCCATAGACCAGCATGGCTTAGCGGCACCTCACGGAGAAATCACATTAGCCTCCGTTGCCAGGGTACTCGCCTACCCCTAGCCGATGCCCGCTTTCTTCACTATTTAGAACGTGCGAGGTCCTGCTATTTTGTCTTCAGCCAGTCGGACAAACGCCCTCCGCTCTACAGGAATGCCGCAATCATAGCCATCACCTCATTCCTTCCCAGGCGATTTTTCGAGCTGCTGACAAATGGTGAAACGGCTACCTGGACTAAATCTCAGCTTCAGTCAACCTGGGAGGGCTGGTTGGAGTCTTGGGCAGGCCAGATGGAAGACGGCTCAGGCGATTGAACGTCTAACCCCTGATCGGGCATGGCGTGGAGGGATGTCTCTTCTAGTTGCGGGCGGTTGTTGGCGCGATCGCCGTTTGTAATCGCACTATTGGTGCGATCAGTGGCGCGATCGCCAACCTCGGTCTGGGTCTGGGAATTGGCGGCGGCAGGTTGGGGGCGATCGCTTGACCGGGGCGGCGCTGGCTGATTTGGCTCGGGCCGAGCCAGCCCCCTAGGCTGGGCGGGCGGCTCCTCTGTCCAGGCTTGCCAGGCGGCCCTGGCCCCGGCCAAAAAGCTCTTAGTACCGGTATTCAGGCGTTTGGCCCCGGTCTGGGCCGTGGCCAGGCTCTGGTTCACCTGCTGCACTACCTGCCCAGCACTCTGTACGCCCTCGGTGACGTCGTCAGTTAGCTCGGTAATTTCTAGTCCGGTGAGGCGAATGGCCTCTAGGGTTGGGGGCAGCTCGCGCCCTAGGGTATCAAAGAATTTTTCGACGCTGCGGGCGGCTCGCCCCAGTTCTCGGAAGGTGGGTATGGCGACCAGCAGCACCGCCGTCAGACTGATGACGACCAGTAAAAACGACAGGGCTAGCCAAAACAGCGGGTCTGCCAAAACCAATGTTCCTACTCCTGGGCAGACCCGTTACTGGCTATGGGCGCAGACTGGCTCAGGTGCTCGTACTCCTGGCGGCTGGCCACTTGACCAGCGGCGATCGCCTCCCGCAGCCGGCCGAGGGTATGCTCCCAGTTAACCAGGGCAGACTCCGATAGGCGATCGGCCTGGAGATAGACCGATGTCGACAGATCTTCCACCAGCTCGGGCAGGGCATCGGCCGACTTGCGCAGAATACGGCGGGGGGGGAGAGAGGTGCGGGGGGCCACCAGCAGCCCCGCCACAGCGCCCATCGCAGCCCCCAGCACTAGACCGCCAACGAACCCTCCCGATTGCTTGTCGCTCATGGTTTTGTCTTCCTATGGGTATCCGAAACCACTTCTCCAGCCCGGTTGTCCCCCAAGTTTTTTCTAGGGAAGCTTCTTCCAGGGCAAACTAAGGCCATCCTATCGCTTTTTAGCCCGGCCCGGCCCTAGCCGCCGCTGCCTCGCAACCCCTAGCCATCGGCTTGCCATCGGCAATAAACTAGCCACAGCCATGACCTGCTCCAGCCGTTGTAGCTGGGTTTGTAGCTGGCTATAGCGTAGCCGCAGCCGGGCAGTGCCGGCTTGACCCCGCATAATAATGGGCGGAATCACCACTGGGTTAATGATGATGCGGGTGCTGCGCTCCCAGTTGGTCAGGGCATCGGCAGCGGCCCCCAGGCTTTTGCTCAGCCGCCAGAGCCGCCAAGCCACATAGAAGCAGAACAGCGCAACGACCAGATTTAGGGTAACGGCAACCGCGATCACAACTTTCGCCTATCCTTTTACTTGGCTAAATCATAACTGTATTTTGGCACAGCGATATTTTGGCCTAGCGGCATTCTGATATAACGACATTGGCCTAGCGACATTGGCACAGCGACAGGCTCAAGCAACCGCCGTACCAACTCCAAGTCAGAATCTCAGGATCTGTCGTTGTTTCCCCGGCAGCACTTAACCTCTAAACCTGGATGAGGCCTGTTTCTCACTGCTTCTTAGAATGATTCTAGCAACAAAAATACCCAAGAATTTTGCTGTCTCTAAAGGACGCCTGTTCTGCGCCCCTACTGGGGGTATCTTCTTTCCTGGAGGCCGCCTTATTGTAATTAGGATCTTCCCCCGTTGGATACCATTGCTAAAACCCTAGATGTTGACCCCAGTCGCGGCGTTGACGAGCCGTCGGGTCGCCCCCACCTGCCCTATAAAACCCTGACCGCGGCCCTCGGGGCGGCCCAGGGCAACACGCTCATTAAGCTGGCCCTTGGCACCTACAGCACCGCCACGGGCGAGCGCTTCCCGATCACCCTGCCCGACGGGGTAATGATCGCCGGGCAAGAAACCACCCAGGGCCAGGGCGTTGTAGTCACGGGGGGCGGGGCCGCCAGCCCGCTGG
>QBMN01000091.1:0-13201 GCA_003241845.1 Shackletoniella antarctica
CTGAGCCAAGGACTGAAAGTCCAAGGCTCAAAGCAGAAATCCTCTGAAGAGGATTAAGAGCCGAGTGCCCCAGCCTGCTCTAGCAGACTTTTACAATGAGCCAGGGAGTTCACTCCCTGGTGGTTGTGGCTACTGATCTACCCGCCGCATCAAATACGCCACCCCAAAATCCCCATTTGGGTGCTCTTCCAGCAGGTCGGCCAGCTCAAAAACGCGTTGGGCGATATCTGGCCCCAGCTTATCGACGGTGGCCTGGCGCTCGCGTTCGGTGTGCTCTAGCTCGCGCACCTGGGCCTGCCAGTCGGCAGAAAAAATATAGTCAATGTGGGCCTGCAACTCGAGCCGGTGCAGCATCTCCCACTCGCCAGCGTCGCACCAGATGCCGTTGCAGCTGGGGCAGCGCTCCACATAAAACGACCCCTGCTTTAGGGTAATGCGCCCGCGCACCAGGTAGCTGCGGCAGTCGGGGCACAGGGCCGCCCGGTTGTCGAGCGCCGCCGGCTGAAAGTCGGTACTGAGCGATAGGGGCAGCACCGCCACTGCTACCGGGGCGTCGGGGTCGATCTGCTGCTGCTGCCAGGTGCTGTAGTGCTCTGGCGGAATCCAGCTACCGCCGCAGCTAGGGCAGGCACTAACCACCAGCCCCGGCGCTAGCTGACCGTCTTGGAGATCGACATCCCCTTCCTTCGGGCACTGATACAAGGCACCTACTCCCCACCGCGTTAATCAATATGTGGCCAATGAATCCCTACCATTAAACCACTCTGGTTGAAATCCTTAGAATCTAAAACTATCCGCGCCGGTAATGTCAGCTAAGCGCTAGGGCAGGCACAGGCATCAATGGCCGGCGTCAGGTTCTTCGTTAGAGGGCAGATCTATGCATGACGGTCGCCCATACCCCCCTTTCGGCAACCGCCTGACAGCCTGCCCTTGACGGCCTAGATCTAAGCCTGAATCCAGGGAAAACTTATGATTGTCTAGGCAATGTGTTAACGCGGCTACAGGGGTGCTACGATCTAGCCCAGTTAAGAGAAGGTTATAATTAGGTTAATAAAAGCAAAGGGGGTAACTCATCATGACCGAATTTAATTCTTCTAATCAGCGCGATCTCGACAATTTTCTCTGCCCCCGCAGCCGCTACTACGGTGAGTTTTCGCCTCAGCAGCTCACGTTCAACGCCAATCTGCAAGAGTTTGCCCACCGCATTGGCTACATCTCTGGGCTGCAAACCGGCGGCAAGCTCTCACCTGACGAAGCCTACAGCCAAATTAAGTCGCTCTACAAGCAGCTCAAGCAGAGTAAGAAAGGGCTAGAAATTTAGCCCGGTAAACGTCTTCCGGTAAACTTCTGGGATGACTGAAACTCCATCCCTTTCCCCAGCCTCTCTTCTCCAAGTGCCTCCCCAGGCGTGGCAGCGACCCCTCGGCCAGCCCTGGCAGCACCACTACATCGTGCGCTACGCCAGCAATCTGGACGATGGCCCAGACCACGGTGTTCCGCTGGGCGGGCTGGGGGCGGGCTGTGTGGGGCGATCGCCCAATGGCGACTTCAACCTCTGGCACTTGGATGGCGGCGAGCACGTTTTTCAAAGCTTTCCCGGCTGCCAGTTCACCCTGTGGGAGAGAACCGGGGCAGGCACCCAGACCTACGCCCTCAGCACCCAGCCGCCCAAGGATGGCACCCTGTCGTCGTGGCAGTGGTATCCCGCCTCTACCCCAGCCCGCGCCACCGGCAGCTACCACGCGCTATATCCCCGCAGCTGGTACCGCTACGAGAATGTCTTTCGCGCCCAGATCACCTGCGAACAGATTTCGCCCATCTGGCCCGACAACTATCAAGCAGCCAGCTACCCGGTGGTGGCCTTTGAGTGGACGGCCCACAACCCCACCAACTTCCCCATCACCCTCAGCATCATGGTGAGTTGGCAGAATATGGTGGGCTGGTTCACCAATACCCAAAAATCTCCCGAGGTGCTGCTGCGCGACGACGGCAGCCCCTACTACGACTACGTGCCTGCGATCGCCCAGAGCACCGGCAACTTCAACGAATTCATCAACGCCGACGGTCTCAAGGCAATGCTGATGAACGGTGCCTGGGACGGGGAGCCTAAGGAGGGCGACGGCCAGTGGTGCATCGCCACCCTGGATGACCCCGAGGTGGAAGTCTCCTACGACCTGCGCTGGAACCCGGCGGGCGACGGGCGCGACCTGTGGGATGCCTTTGCTAAGCTGGGTCGGTTGATGAATCTGCTGGATACCTCGCCAGCCGAGGAGAGGGAGCAGATCGGCGGGGCGATCGCCCTGCGCTTTACCCTAAAACCCGGCGAAACCCGGCAGATTCCTGTCGCTCTGGCCTGGGATCTGCCGGTCACAGAGTTTGCTGCCGGGGTGGTCAACTACCGTCGCTATACCGACTTTTTTGGCCGTAGCGGCAGGAATGCGCGGGCGATCGCCTTCACCGCCCTGGGCGAGTACAAGACCTGGCAGCAGAGTATCATCGCCTGGCAGCAGCCGATTTTGGAACGGCCCGACCTGCCCGACGGGTTCAAAATGGCGCTGTTTAACGAGCTCTACGACCTGGCCAGCGGCGGCACCCTGTGGAGCGCCGCCACCGAGGCCGACCCCGTGGGCCAGTTTGCGGTGCTGGAGTGCATCGACTACCGCTGGTATGAAAGCCTCGACGTGCGCCTCTACGGCGGCTTTGCCACCCTGCTGCTGTGGCCCGAGCTAGAGAAAGCGGTGCTGCGCGCCTTTGCCCGCGCCATCCCCACCCAAGACGAGCGACGGCGAATCATCGGCTACTACGTCACCATGGGGCTTGATCATCCCCCCGCCATCCGCAAGCTGAAAGGGGCCACCCCCCATGACCTCGGTGCCCCCAACGAGCACCCCTGGGCCGAGACCAACTACACCAGCTACCAAGACTGCAACCAGTGGAAAGACCTGGGCAGCGACTTTGTGCTCCAGGTCTACCGCACCTACCAGTTTACCGGCGCGACCGATGTGGCCTTTCTCAAAGACTGCTGGCCCGCCGTGGTCGATACCCTGCAATACCTGAAGCAGTTTGACCGCGACGGCGACGGCATTCCCGAAAACGAGGGTGCCCCCGACCAAACCTTTGACGACTGGCAGCTGAAGGGCATTAGCGCCTACTGCGGCGGGCTGTGGCTGGGGGCAATGGAGGCGGCGATCGCCATGGCCGACATTCTCACTGAGGCAAACCTGGCCCCCGGCAACACCCCGATTTTGCTCAGCCAGTACCGTCGCTGGCTCGACAACGGCCTTAAGGCCTACCACCCCAAGCTGTGGAATGGCCGCTACTACCGGCTGGATACGGGCAGCGGCTCGGAGGTGGTGATGGCCGACCAGCTCTGCGGCCAGTTTATGGTGCGCCACCTGGGCCTGCCCGACCTGGTGGAAGACGAATTCACCCTGTCGGCGCTGGATGCCATCTACGACGCCTGTTTTGTCAAATTTAACCAGGTGGTGCAGAGCCAGGAGCGCCCGCCCCAGCAAAAGTTTGAGGGGGCGCAACTGGGCAACTTTAGCGCCGCGACCCTGAAGCTGGCGATCGGCGCGGCCAACGGCGTTTTGCCCGACGGCAGCCCCGAAGACCCCGACAGCACCCACCAGCAGGAGGTGTGGACGGGGATTAACTTTGGCCTGGCGGCGTTTTTGGCCCAGATGGGCAAAACCGAGGAGGCGATGGCGATTACTGAGGCGGTGGTGGAGCAAATCTACAGCTACGGCCTGCAATTTCGCACTCCCGAAGCAATTACAGGGCTGGGCACCTACCGCGCCTGCCACTACATGCGCCCCATGGCCATTTGGGGCCTGTACGACGTGTTAACCGATAGAACCGATCAGCCCCAGTAGGGTGCCATTCGCGGCGCGATCGCCCCTGCCATCACCGCCTGCCCGTCGCCCCGCCGCAATGCACCAATGGCGGCGAGCCGAATACAAGGATTTTGGCGATGGGCAAATCGTAGGGTGCCATTCGAGTCACACAAGGCGATCGCGCACCCTGCAATAATTGGGCTGCTTTTTTGGAGAAATCAAGGAAACTCCTTGTAGAAGCCTTCTCGGCTGCCCACCTTCAATATTTCAATATCACCGCCATCGCAGTAGATGCCTCTGCGGTAGGGATAGTCGAATCTGATTCTGTAGTAATTAGGAAAACCCTGTAAGGGCTCTAGCGACGGTATATCTTGTAGAGTTACAGCATCGCTAATTTGCTCGATGGTTGTCCCGATTTTCGCTAAGGTTTTGGGGTCTTTGATCTTGGCCGACTGCTTTATGAAGGCTTTCGCAATTCTGTACTTCACTGCGGCAGGTTGGCTACAAACTCCTGCGCTTCCCGATCAGATAAGAAGCCTTCTTCTTTAGCAGCTTTGCAATCTTGGTAAAACAAAAGGTCTTCAATCTCTTTACGATTGTGGGTAATCAGGGCTGCCAAGAAACCCTGCTTGGCGTCGTCGGGTAAGGCCTGGAAGAGGTTGTAGAAGTGATGAGACAGTTGAAGAGATTGAGTAGTCATTAACCGCAGCTCTAGGATGGTCTCTCTAGGATGGTCTCTCTAGGATGGTCTCTCTAGTCAATGGTCTATGACTGCTATGATAGCGCCGCTTGAGTGCGGTAAGGTGTGTAGCGCACTGCGAGGGTTACTGCAATAATCGCGCCGTGATGAATCGACAAACCAGAGGCTAATGGAACAAATTCGAGCGGTGGTTTATGGGGTTGTGCAGGGGGTTGGGTTTCGCTATCACACCTGCCAGATGGCGCAACAGCTGGGGGTTGCGGGTTTTGTGCGCAACCAGCCCAATGGCACGGTTGAAATTGTGGCGGTGGGTACCCGCGAGCAGCTGAAAGCGTTGCTGCAATGGGCTAACCAGGGGCCAGCGGGGGCCAGAGTTACCCAGGTAGAGGCTGAACCCTATGGCGGCTCAGCTCAGTTTGATGGGTTTACCATTGATCGATAGCAGCCCTTTAGTGGCAGCGCACGGGTGTATAGCCATCGCCCTCGACAACTAGGGCAGGGGGCTGTTAGCAAAGTGGTCTAGCAACTCGCGGTGCAAGAAGCGATAGCGACCGCCGACCCGCTGCAAGAGCCGACGCTCGACACAGTAGTTGAGGAACTGGGCCAGGTGCCAGGGGGCAACGCCGCTCTGCCAAAGAACGAAGCGTAGGCAAACATGCTGAACGCAGGCTTTTCCTCCACCCTTCATAAAGCCAAATAGCAGCGCGCCAAAGATACCCGGCACTAAAAATTTGGGCAAGGCTGTCCAAAGATAACTGAGCATCGCCCTGATAGTTTCGCCCTCGCTAACGCCCTGGGCCACGATGGGAGGCAGTGCCGTTGTCCCAAACACAAAGACAACACCCAGGGGATAGATTAAGAGAGTTACCCACAGAAAGCTTTGAAGCGAGTTCCAAATGCCCTGGTTTGGGCGCGATCGCAGTTGCAGATCTTGCTTCAGCCCTCCAATCAGCCCTCCAATCAGCCCTCCAATCAGCCCTCCAATCAGCCCGAAACTCAGCCCTAAAATCAGCCCTCCAATCAGCCCGACACTCAGCCCTAAAATCAGCCACGCTCTCAACGCTTTTAAAATTTCTCGTCGCACGTCGTGCGACATCGAAATTTTGAAAGCCTCAACAGGTTCAATATCATCCAGCCCGACATCCAGCCCGAAAATCAGCCCGACAATCAGCCCGAAAATCAGCCCTCCAATCAGCCCGAAAATCAGCCCGAAAATCAGCCCTAAAATCAGCCCGTAAATCAGCCCGACAATCAGCCGATATCGTTGTTTTGCTTGCTTCGTTTCTAACCAACTCGGCTGAATCTGCTCAATCAGAATCTCTACCGTATTGGTTCGCTGTAGCTGTCGCGCTAGCCAGCTCAGCGTGCGCTTGGTCTGTCGCCAGTCTGGTTCTTGCTCTGGTGTTTTATAGGCCCAATCCTTTTTTTCGAGGGCGTGGCGGCGATCATTTTCTCGCTGCTCCGGCGACAGCTGGCGGTCAATATATTGACTCAGCAGTTCTGGCTTAGTTTGAAACGGGTGCTGAGAGTCGTAAACGCTAGCCGCCAGGGTGACAAACAACGGAATTCGCAGCAGCCCCGGATCGCCCTCAGCCGTCGGCTCCAAGAGCGTTTGCAGCGTAGGGCTAGACTCAATCACCGACCACAGCGGCGACTGCTGAGTCTCCAGATAGGTCTGAATTTGCTCATTCGACAAAGGCTCTAGGCAAACGGCCCCATGCAGCGTTTTGAGCTTAATGTTGGCCTGGGCAAATTCCTTCACCCGGCAACACACCACCAGCTTTGGGTACTGCCGCGCAAACTCGTTGAGCTTTTGGGTGCAGGTCTGCTGGCGGTCAAACCCCAGCTCATCTAGACCATCTAGCAGCGGCAGCAACACCTGCTGGTCGAGCCATTGCTCGTAGAGCTTGGCTTTGCGGCTGCCGCCGTGTTGCTCATACAGCTGCTCAACTAGCCAGTCGCGAATGCTCTGGTTATCGTTGCGCCAGGTAGAGAGTTCAAACAGTACGGGGATCACCGTTTTTGGCTGGGCCAGTGCGCCACAGACCAGCTGCTCGGCCAGGCTCAGCAGTGCCGTGGTTTTGCCTGCCCCTGGGGTGCCCAAAATCAGCAGCTTGCCAGCAATGTCGTCTCGCCCAAAGGTTTCAATCAGCAGCTGGCGGGGGTCAAGGTGGCCCTGGTCTTTTCCTTGTACCTGTAAAGTTCGTTCACTTTCTAGCGGAGAGCGCCCCACCCAGCCCAACTGCTCTTGCAGCCCGACTGCCATCAGCTGGCGTTCTCTGCCCAGGGTGTCGGTCAACCGTTTGCGAATGTCTGGCAGCTGTTTTTGCTCTAGCAGCCGCGTTGCCCAATCCCAATCCACCGTGGAGGCAACCGGCTGACCAAACAACCGCAAGATTGTGTTGTTGATTGTGACCTGGTTATCGTGGCTATTTAGAAAGCTAACCGCATCTCGCTCGGCCTGAGTGAGCTGCACCTGGCTATCTTCAATCTGGCTCCCGTCTATACCCTGCTCTTGCGATGTCATTCTTCAGGTTTATCCGGCACGCCATCCCTGCATTTAACCCCAATTTTTTGGTTAAGCGCCAAGAAATGATGCCGCCACCCCAATCCAGGGCGCAACCGTCTTAAAGATTTCTGCGCCTGTTTGCCACAGGCTTTTCCCGGCTTCGGTAGTTTCTTCCAGGGTTTTCATCGTGGCACTCACCTGCTTCAGGTTTTGCCCCACCAGCTCTTTATTCGGCTTTTCTTTTGCCGCCTCTCGCTTCGCCGGGCGCAGATAGTCGAGCAGTTCTTCTTGCAAGGCCGGGGCGATCGCTGCGCCTTTAACCGCTGTTTCTAACTGCTCCAGCAACGTCACCACCTCTGCGCCCGTGAGGCCCTGCTGCTGGGTTTGCAGGTCGCCGGTTTGGTTTTGCTGTAGGTCGCGCCCCGCCTGGCCCATCTGCACCATGCCCCCAGTTAGGGTCACGTTGCTGAGGCTTTGCGACTGGTCGGGCTTGCCAGACTTAGACGGCTCAGACGGGGGCTGTTTTTTAAACATGATGTTTGCTGCGTATTTATTTCGTCCATCATATTCGACCCCTTTGGCCGGTGCCAGAGAAGACATAGCGCTGGCCCCACCCCAGGAATGCCTAAAATGCCTTTGCAGCAGACAATCCCCCATCCCCAAAACCGACAACCCCGTACGGGCGCACCGCCATGCGCCCCCACAAACCGACGGTGAAAAGAGAGCCGCGCGTCAGGCCCGGTGCGATCGCAGCAGCGCAAGGCAGGCCTGGGCGATCGCCCACTCCTCCTGGGTATGAATCACCAGCACCCGCACCGCTGAATCCGCCGCTGCAATATCCTGGTCATCCTTAGCCCGGCTCAGATCAGCCTTGAGCCGCAGCCCCAAAAACTCAAACCCCTCGCAGGCCCGCTGCCACACCAGGCTTTTGTTTTCGCCAATGCCCGCCGTAAACACCACCACATCTAGCCCGCCCAGGCTGGCGACCATGCCCCCCATTTCCCGGCGCAGACGGTGCACAAACACATCCACGGCCAGCTTGGCCTGGGCATTGCCCTGCGCCATCGCCTCCGTCACCAGGCGCATATCGTTCGAGAGGCCAGACAGCCCCTTGAGGCCAGAGTCTTTATTTAGCAGGGTGTCGAGCTGGTCAGCGCTGTAGCCCTCTTGGCGCATCAGATAAATCAAAATGCCGGGGTCTACGCTGCCCGAGCGACTGCCCATCATCAGCCCGTCCATGGGCGTAAAGCCCATGGTGGTGTCGATGCCAATGCCGCCCTTGACCGCCGCCAGCGAGCAGCCGTTGCCCAGGTGACAGGTGAGAATTTTCAGCTCGGCGATGTCGCGTCCTAACATCTGCGCCGCCCGCTGGGCCACATACTGGTGGCTAATGCCGTGGAACCCGTAGCGGCGAATGCCCTGCTCGACCCAGGCGTAGGGGCCGGGGTAGGTAAAGGCGGCCTCGGGCATGGCGGCGTGAAAGGCGGTGTCAAACATCGCTACCTGGGGCACATCGCCCAGCAGCTGCTCGATCGCCTCAATGCCCTGGAGATTGGCGGGGTTGTGGGACGGGGCCAGAGAAATCAGGCTGCGAATGGCGGCTTTCACCCCGGCATCTACCACCACAGGTGTTTGATAGTCGCGCCCGCCGTGCACCACCCGATGGCCCACCGCGTCGATATCTGAGAGGGTCTCTAAAACCTGGGTGCGCCCTTCCACTAGGGTTTTGAGCAGGGCGGCAATGCCCTCGGCCCGGTCGGCGATCGGCAGCGAAGCCTGGTACACCTCCCCCGCTTGGTTTTCGGCGGTGAGCTCGACTACGCCCTCGGCGTGGGTCCAGTCGAGGCTGGCCCGCCACACTGGGGCAGTCGGCGTGCCGTCTGAGGCTCCTGGGTTAAGGTCAAACAGGCAGCTTTTGTGGCTGCTCGACCCGGCATTGAGCACAAGAATTTTCATTTTCCCCTAGGTTCCCGGTCTGGCGTCTAGCTCCTCTGGCAGGTGCGAGCGATCGCCGTGTTTGACCAGCATGGGGCCATACTTGTCGAAGCGCACGATGCTGACCGAGGCCACGGGCAGATCGATGCGATCGCGGTATCGACCGCTGTCAATGCCCAAAAGATTGCAGAGAATCAGCCGAGTCGTAGTCTTGTGGGACACAATCAGCACATTGCCAGAGCTGTGGTTGGCCTCGATCTCGGCCACCACCAGGGCGGCGCGGCTGGCCACCTGCACCCCCGTTTCGCCGCCCGTGGGCGGGTTCCAGGCAGGCTCAGTCAGCCAGCTCAGGTAGTCGTCGCCGTAGTGCCGATGCACCTCATCGTGGGTTTTGCCCTCCCACTCGCCAAAGTACATTTCCTTTAGCCCGTCGCGCAGCTGCATGGTGTGGCCGGTGGCCTCACACAGGGGGGTGGCGGTGGCCACGGTGCGCTTCAGGGGGCTGGCATACACCGCCTGCCAGGGAAGGTGTTGATATTTGTCGGCAAAGGCCTGGGCCATGGCCTGCCCTGCGGCGGTCAGGTTTACATCAGTGAAGCCGCAGTAGGTGCCGGTCTGGCTCGATTCGGTTTCGCCGTGGCGGAGAAGGTAGAGGTAGAGGGGCATAGGATGAAGTGGGTAAGGGTGTAGTCATATTAATTGCACTGATTAATTGCATTGATAATGGCTACACCTTCAGCCCCGCCTGGGCCTGCACATAGTCCTTCAGCTCGATATGGACCGGCTCGACTTTCCAGATTTTCTGGCAGTAGTCGCGGATAGAGCGATCGCTGGAGAACTTGCCCATGCGCACGGCGTTGAGAATCGACATGCGCGACCAGTGCTCGTGATCTTGATAGGCGGCACCGACCCGGTCTTGGGCGTCGATGTAGGCCTGGTAGTCGGCCAGCAGCAGGTAGGGGTCGTGGTAGACCAGGTTGTCGGTCAAAGGTTTAAACAAGCCGCCGTCGCCCTTGGCGAAGAAGCCGCCGTTGACTAGGTCGATCACCTCCTTGAGCCGGGGGTTGCTGTCGTAATAGTCCCAGGGGTTGTAGCCGCTGGCCTTGAGGGCCGCAACTTCCTCGGTCACCAGGCCAAAGAGAAAGAAGTTTTCGTCGCCCACCAGCTCGCGGATCTCCACATTCGCGCCGTCTAGGGTGCCAATGGTGAGCGCGCCGTTCATGGAAAATTTCATGTTGCCGGTGCCCGAGGCCTCCTTGCCAGCGGTGGAAATTTGCTCCGACAAATCTGCCGCTGGATACACCCGCTGGCCAAAGGTGACGTTGTAGTCGGGTAAAAAGACCACCTTGAGGCGATCGCCGATCGCCGCGTCGTTATTCACCACATCGCCCACGGCGGTGATGAACTTAATCATCAGCTTGGCCATGTGGTAGCCAGGGGCCGCCTTGCCGCCAAAGATAAAGGTGCGGGGGGTGATATCTAGATCGGGGTTTTGCTTCAGCCGCTCGTAGAGGGTGATGATGTGCAGCACGTTGAGGTGCTGGCGCTTGTACTCGTGGATGCGCTTTACCTGCACGTCAAACAGCGAGTCGGGGCTGACGACAACGCCCGTGCGGGTGTGAATGTAGGTGGCCAGGTCTTGCTTGATGTCGTGCTTGATCTGCCGCCAGTGCTGGCGAAAGCCGGGGTCGTCGGCGTAGCCCTCGACCTGGCGCAGTTGATCCATGTCTTGCAGCCAGCCGTCGCCCACTTTTTCGGTGTAGAGGGCGGCGAGGCGAGGGTTGCTGAGGGCAATCCAGCGGCGGGGGGTGACGCCGTTGGTGACATTGGTAATCTTGTCAGGGTACAGCTCATGGAAGTCTTTGAGAATGGTTTGCTTGACTAGCTCGCTGTGCAGCGCCGCCACCCCATTGATGGCGTGGCTGCCCAGGCTGGCCAGGTTGGCCATGCGCACATAGCGATCGCCCGACTCGTCAATCAGTGACAGGCTAGAGAGCTTGGCCGGGTCGTTGAGATACTGCACCCGCACCTGATCCATAAACCGCCGGTTGATTTCAAAAATAATCTCCAGGTGGCGGGGCAGCAGGCCGCCAAAGAGAGACAGCGACCACCGCTCCAGGGCTTCGGGCAGCAGGGTGTGGTTGGTGTAGGCAAAGGTGTTTTGGGTAATGTGCCAGGCCACCTCCCACTCCAGGCCGTGCTCGTCGATCAGCAGGCGCATTAGCTCGGCGACGCCCACGGCGGGGTGGGTGTCGTTGAGCTGGGCGGCAAACTTTTCGTGGAAGCTGTCGAGCTGTCGGCCCGAGGCCAGGTGAATGCGAATCATGTCTTGCAGGGCGCAGGAGACAAAGAAAAACTGCTGCTCAAGGCGCAGCTGCTTGCCCTCGATCTGCTCGTCGTTGGGGTAGAGCACCTTGGAGATATTCTCGGAGGTGACTTTGCTGCCCACCGCACCGTAGTAGTCGCCCACGTTAAACGACTGAAAGTCAAAGGACTCGACCGCCTCGGCCTTCCACAGACGCAGGGTGTTGACGGTGTTGACCCGATAGCCCGGAATCGGCGTGTCGTAGGGAATGCCCTTCACCTGCTTGCCGGGTATCCAGCGCTTGCGGTAGCAGCCATCGGAGTCGGTATAGCCCTCGGTTTGGCCCCCAAAGCCGACAATGACGGCGGCTTCGGGATGGGGAATTTCCCAGGGGTTGCCGTATTGCAGCCACTTGTCGGTGATTTCGCACTGCCAGCCGTCGCGAATTTCTTGGTCAAAAATGCCAAACTCGTAGCGAATGCCGTAGCCAATCGCCGGGATTTGCAGACTGGAGAGCGATTCCATATAGCAGGCGGCGAGGCGACCGAGGCCGCCGTTGCCCAGGCCGGGTTCTTCTTCCTGGGCGATTAGATCTTCAAAGCTGAGGCCCGATTCTTCTACGGCCTGTTTCACTGGAGCGGTGAGGCCCAGATTGAGCAGGTTGCGACCCAGGTGTTTCCCCAGCAGAAACTCTGCCGACATATAAGTGACTACCCGCACCTCAGACCGCAGGTAATTGCGGCTGGAGTTGAGCCAGCGCTGCATCATGCGATCGCGCACCGTATGGGCCAAGGCCAGGTAAAAGTCGTTTTGGCTGGCCACCTCAGGCCACTTGCCCTGAATGTAGAACAGGTTGTCGGCCAGGGCGCGGCGCAGGGTCTCTACGCTGAGGCCAGTGCGATCATCTTCGATATCGACGGTGGGGCAATCGATTAAGGCAGTCATAGGGGTCTCCTGAACAGGGGCAGAGCGTGCGGGTGTCCTAATCTACGGTACCTAATGTCTGCCACTGTAAGGGAGCTAGGTTATGAACGGGTTTAGGCTAGGAAAGGTTTAAGGTTCGACAGCCCAGAAATATTATGTCTAGCGAAGAATTTAAGCTGGCCGAGAGCGTCGTCTATGACGCGACTACCCGAGAAGTCGTTGTGACCCTCAGGGACAGTTCTCGTCATGCTTGGCCTGTAAGGCTGCTAGAAATGGTGCAGAGTGGGGCCGATGCCTGGTTGCCGTTGGCAGGGCTGACGGATGAGCAACTGGCAAATGTGGAGGTGTATGGTGGTGGGCAATACATTCTGTGGGATGAGTTGGGTCAGGTCTTTAAGGTTTCTGATTTGCTAGCTGGGGTCTATGGGCGTGAAGGATGGATGAAAAAGCTCATGGCAATGACTAAATAACCTGAGCTCCTATCGCCCTGGGATGGAGGACGCTGGAGCGTCTGGGGGGCGTCTCCACGCTGGAGCGTGGGAACGAGTTTTTTTTGATTTCTCTCAAGGGCGCAGGCCCTGCGCCCCTACATGGGGGTATCTTCTTGCTCAGAAACCACCTTAACCCCTGTTAAGGTGGCGCAGGTCGAAGCGTCACCTCAGCAGGGGTAGACTGGTGCCTTTTCACCCTCGGGATCTTGGTCAATATTGCCATCCCCTGACCGGGCTGGCGGGGATGGGATGGCTTTCTTTGGGCACTAGGCGGCGCGGCGGCGCGGGCGCTTGCGCTCAGACTTTTTCTTGTAGCCGATGGCCTGGGCTTCGTTGCTGTCAGAGCCAAAGTGGCCCCGTACTGCCTCTTTCATCGCCATAACGGCGTTGTGAAATTCCCACTCGGTCTGGCGGGCTTTGTCGGCGGCGGCTTTGGCTTTGGCTAACAGTTCGGTTTCTTGCTGCTGCATGGCCTGCATGGTTTGCCGGGCGATTTGCAGA
>QBMN01000091.1:13211-18218 GCA_003241845.1 Shackletoniella antarctica
GCTGGGGACGGCTCCCATGCCCTCAAAGGACTCAATATCTTGCAGAATGTAGCGGCTGGGCAGGCGGCGGCTGGTATCGACGATGGCCATGGAGTACACCTCTATAAAGAACAAAAAAAGAACAAAACTAGCGATTTTGGCGAATTTGCAACGGTGGGGGATTGTTTCTGGTGGCTGCGCCAGAGCCGAACAGGCGGCTCTGGGCTAGGCGGGGCACTGCGTTGCTTTCGATAGAGTTGCCCGCTGGGGCTGCGATCGCAACAAATGCTTTAACGGGTTGGCAAACATGCGTCAAATGGCTTAGAGCTGTGGCAATGTAGGGCTAGCCTGGTGCAGAGGGGTATTGCCGCCAGACAAAGCTACACGGCTGGGTCAATTTGACATAACGCGGCGTGCAATTGGCAATTTGCGCCCTGAAACCATTACACTGCTGTGCCACTTTGCTACACCGCTGTGCCAGTGAAGCGTATTGCAGGGTCAATGAGCTTTACTGCGGGGCTAGTAAGCTTCATTGCGGCCTGGGGTTGTTATAGCGGGTTTCACTCGGGCGAAGTACACCGCAATGATCCCCCCGGCCCCCCTTAGTAAGGGGGGTACAGAGTGAACCTTAGACAGCCAAGAACTGGGGGGATCTAGAACTCAGCCGTTGTGTACCTTACTCAATCAAGAACCGCTATAAACGCGCTACTCAATCAGCACGGTTTTGGTGGCGATTGCCATCCAGACGGTGCCTGCTGGGGAGGTTGCGCCAAGCATGGGGCTGTTGGGCGGCATGGGGATGGGGTCGCTCCAGTCGTTGGGGTCGGTGTAGCCGAGGGCGTGGAGGATTTTGATGGTGCGGTCTATGGCGGCGAGGCTGCCGTAGAGCATGTGGCGCACTCGCTCTGGGCGGGCTTGGGTGCTGCTGCGTGAAGACGGCGGAAGATTGGATGCGCCGCTGGCATCAGGTTCGAGATATTCAAACATGGGTTCTGTCTCCAGGTGTGGTTGAGGAAGACAGAACGCGAAAACCCTAGCCACCCGCAGTTGAAGTGCAAACTGGGGGGGCTAGGGTACGATGAGCCTAGCCTCGCAATCTGCGTGTTAGATTTGCGGGGTTAGCTGTTCGTAGGTGGTGCAAACACCTTCGGACAGCGCCAAGATTTTCGAGTTCTGCGTAAGCACCGTTCTACTGAACGGCTTAATATAAAAGCATAGTAGTGCGATCGCTCCCCGTCAACCGTGTTTAAGAGAATAAGTGTGAGGAGAGATGTTAAGGACAAATGGCTCATATGGTTAGCATTTAAATCAATATGTTAGAAAAACAGGATATAGCAAGATTCATAATGATGAGAACATCAAAACCGTTACCATGTAGGCATTTCAGACATCCTGGTGTAGCTCATAATTATGAAAACCGCTATATTCTTAACAAAAACTTAGCCAAGGCTATGAGGATTAAGGAACTATGTCAGTAAATTCCCATCTAACAAACCTAGCAAGCACTCTCGTCTTATCTGAGAAAGAAAAGTTGAGTATTGCGGTTTCCATTTCTACTCTCTCGTCCAGGTTGGATGCACACTTCGGAAGTATAGTAGACAGCCATTTTAGATTTGGCTCTAGTACTCGTGGCACAATTCTTCCACACCAGATAGATAACCACTCTGATATAGATTGCATGGTCGTATTTAATACGATTGATGGCCAAAAGAAGCCGCAAACTTATCTTGATCGCCTAAGGCGCTTTGTAGAATCAAGATACTCTAGGTCAGAAATTCGTCAGTCTCATCCGACAATTGTTCTGTCTTTAAACCACATAAAGTTTGAGCTTGTTCCAGCAATCGAGAGTTACAGTTATCAGATCCCCTCGCCAGGTTCATCTTGGATTGAGTGGACAAGCACAGATCCTTCCTCAGCGAATCAATCACTTGAAGAAAAAAACAAAAATAACAATTATCAAATCAAGCCGCTTGTTAGGCTGATAAAGTATTGGAATACATGCAATAGGTATCCATTCTCATCATTTGCGATAGAGCAATATATTGTCGAAAAAACTTTTTTGAGATGTTCGGGCCTAAAAGATTATTTTTATGAGTTCTGGTCAGGATTTGACTATAAATATGATGCAGCTCAAAACACTAAAAACATGGTTGACAATGCCAAGAATTACTCAAGAAGGGCAAAAGAGTATGAGAACGAAAATATGCCCGTTCATGCAGAAATAGAGATTAAAAAAATCGTGCTGCCCTTATGAAAAGCAAAGACAAAACAAGAGTTGACGAAGTTTCTCAGTATTACGCTCCTGCTGCGAAGCTTAATAATATTAGCACGGTACTTTTCTGGCTAAATGCAACTCTATCATTCACAATGCCGTACTCAGCATCAATGATTGGCAAGGATTGGGCAAGTATTCTTCAAGCAATATTCCTTGTTTTTGTATTGATATATTTCGGTGCTTCTCAGATATCAAGCTTGTATTTGGTACCGCAAGCAGAACTGATGAGAAGGAAGCAATTGCTATCTGATTCTTTTGGCATACCTCTCTCACAAGATGACACATCTCTTTATTACAACAACTCTTTCTCTCCATCGGTGCAACGCCTTGGAGCTAATACTATGGAAAACGCACTATTTAGCAAAGAAATTGCTTCGAGAATGTTGGTTCGGAATCGCTTTATTACACTTGGGTATTTTCTGACATGGCTTTTGGCTTTTTCTCTTCGACATGATAATCTTGCACTTCTTGCATGGATTACACAATTAGTATTCTCTGGCGAAATTATTGCCAAATGGTTAAAACTTGAAATTCTCCGATTTCGTCATGAACAAACATATGATGATCTTTATTCCCATTTTCTACACAAATTAGGACAAGATTCTCCTAAAGCCATTGCAAACGTATTAAATGCTTTTGTATCCTATGAAGCAGCAAAATCTAATGCTGGAATATTGCTCTCGACGGACGAATTCCAGAAGCTGAATCCCATTCTGAGCGAACGATGGAAAAGTATTTGCAAAAAACTTGACATGCAGAAATTAAAGGGTTTAAATCGGTAGGCTAGATAAAACTCAAAGGAATATCAATATCTTATCCATTTTCAAAAGGAGAGTAGCCACTGTAGGTTGGGTAAAGCGCAGCGTAACCCAACTCTCCTGATAGTTTTCTTACCCAATAACCTACCCTAAGCGCACAAATTCCTTCACCATCCATGCGCGATCGCCGCGTCCAAACCCCAAAGGAATAATCTATGGACTACCGAAACTACATCACAATTGAACCCAATAAGCGCAGCGGCAAACCTTGCGTACGCGGCTTACGCATCACCGTCTACGAAGTGCTTGAGTATCTAGCTTCCGAGATGACCGAAGCCGAAATTCTCGACGACTTTCCCGACCTGACGCGAGAAGATCTAAAAGCCTGCATCGCCTATGCCGCCGATCGCGAGCGTCGATTTATGACCGCTCCCCTATCTGCATGAGACTACTCTTTGATGAAAACTTGTCGCCTAAGCTGCCGAATCGTTTAAGCGATCTTTTCCCAAATTCGCTTCACGTTCGAGATGTAGGTATGAAAGCGACGATTGACCCAATAGTTTGGGATTTTGCGAAAGAAAATAATTTGTTGATTGTCTAAAAAGATGCAGACATGCACGATCTGAGCTTAGTGTTCGGGAATCCACCGAAAGTCATTTGGCTTCGCCTTGGCAACTGCTCAACATGGCAGGTTGAAGATGTGTTGCGCCGAGATTTTGACGTGATCAAATTATTTTATGAAGATGGGAGCTTGTCACTGCTTGCTTTATCGTGATGAACGCAACCCTGAGAAAGGGCAGCAACTGTAGGTTGGATGAAGCGCCAGCGTAACCCACCTCCCCTGATAGTTTTCTTGCCCAACAACTTACCCTAAGCGCACAAATTCCTTCACTCATCCATGCGCGATCGCCGCGCCCAAACCTCAGGGGCCACCTACTTCTTCACCGTCGTCACCTGCAATCTACAACCCCTGCTTACGAGCAGAGATTGAAAGCCATCCTAAAATAGGTGTTAGGCGATCGCTGCCAATGAAAGTTTTGAGCAGGAGTTGTAGGCTAAGATTAAAGATATATCTGCAACTGGATAGCTGATATGACAGCCACAGCGCGTGTTATTCATAGCGACCCTGACATTCTTGGCGGAACACCTGTCTTCATTGGAACTCGTGTGCCAATGAAAACGTTGCTCGACTATCTCGAAGCCGGTGATCCACTCGATGAATTCTTGGATCATTTTCCGAGTGTTAGGCGTGAGCAAGCGATCGCAGCTCTTGAGTTAGCAAAGGAAATGCTGACAGCCTATGCGAATCCTGCTTGATGAATGTGCCCCACGTCCCCTCAAGCGCGAACTAGCTGATTATGAGATATGCACCGTTGTTGAGATGGGCTGGTCTGGGAAAAAGAATGGTGAATTGCTGCGGCTTATGAATCAAGATGGCTTCACAATTCTACTTACAACGGATCAAAATTTGCGGTATCAGCAGAACTTAGAACAAGCTGGCGTGGCAGTTATTGTTCTTGTAGCACAAAGTAATAGGTTGCCAGATTTAGTGCCTCTAATACCTGATGTTCGTCGTGTGCTGAGTACAATTGCTTCAGGGGAAGTAATCGAAGTTCGAGGTTCCTGATCGTTTGAGTGCGATCGCAGATCTCTTGTAGGTTGGGTTGACGAAGGAAACCCAACCATTCCAGCTGCTGTAGGTTAAGTGAAGTGCCAACACAACCTACCTTTTGCTTACTGACAGGTTAAGCTAAGAGTAGACAAATAGTATCCTCATCAATGCCTACGGTTCTCCAAGTCGGCCCCTACAGCTTCATCTTCTTCAGCTCCGACAGGGGTGAACCAGCTCATATTCACGTCAAGCGCGATCGGCAGTTAGTTAAATTTTGGCTGAGTCCTGTTTGGCCTCTATCATCGTTTCGGCCAAGGGGTCGTTCAATCGATATCTAAAAGGTAGGGCGTAGAGACCAAGGGACGGTTCCGAGCGGGACGTGG
>QBMN01000092.1 GCA_003241845.1 Shackletoniella antarctica
CGCTTACCAGGCTTGGAAAAGTGGTTCGTCGAAATCACCCCACAGCCTGCCTAGCAAATGGATGCTTTATTTCTTGGAGTACTCTAGACTTACAGCACTAGATCTGGAGAACGAGATGGCCTGGCAACACATCGGCATGGGGCTAAAACCCAGCGGGTTGGCTCTGATGCTGGGGGGCGCGACCCTGCTGACCGGGCTACCGGCCCAGGCGGCAGAGGAAATTTTTCTCCGCTACGGCCCCCTAGAGCGCTCCATCCGCACCAGCTCCCTAGAGGCGCTGGCCGCTGAGGGCACCATCAGCGAAGATCTAGCTTTTTACTTCAACTTGGCGAAGCTGAGCGAAATTCAAATAGAACAGCTGCGCCAGAACCTAGATCGCCCTCTACCCATAGACGGGGTACTGCTATCTCGCTTTTTATACACCAACCTAGGCGAAGATCTACTCGATCAGGTAGGAGCTATTCTGCAAACCCGCAGTGGCGACAATGGCAAGCTAGCGCTGCGGGCGGCGCTGATTCAGGCGGCCATCTCTCCCCAGGGGCTATCGACCCTAAGCATGATGCAGGCCCTGCCCACCGACATCCAGATCAACGTTGCCGATGCCCTCGCCCTGGCCAACGCCGTTGAACAAATTGTTAACGCCACCAATAGCTCTGTGGCCCACCTCGCCACCCTGACGGCACAACAGGCTGCCGAGACCACCCCGTTAGACTACGCCAGCCTCACAGATCTAATCGTCCCAGTCCCAGCCCGCGTGCAAATTCAGCGGTTTAATTTGACCGATACTGAGCGCGATGGCAAGGGGCCTGGCCCAGAGGGGCACCGTCAGCTCTACATTGACGTAGTGCGCCCCACCGTCTGGCGAGGTCAGGCTCCAGTCATGGTGTTCTCCCACGGGCTATCGTCTAGCCCCGAGGTGCACCACCGCTGGGCCAGCCACCTGGCCTCCCACGGCATCGTGGTGGTGCTCCCCCAACACCCCGGCAGCGACGCTCAGCAGGTGGCTAACTTTCAGGCAGGGCTGAGCCAGCAGGTGTTTGAGCTACAAGAATTTATTGATCGCCCCCTCGACATTACCTTTGTGCTCAACGAGCTAGAGCGGCTCAACCCCACCGAGTTTGACGGTCGCCTCAACCTAGCCCAGGTAGGGGTGGGGGGCCACTCGCTGGGGGGCTACACGGCCCTGGCCGTGGCTGGAGCAGAGCTTAATTTCCCCCACCTAGAGCAGGACTGCGGTGCGCGCAGCAATCCGGCTCAAAATCGCCGCTTCATTCACCTCAACATGTCTCTGCTGTTGCAGTGCCAGGCCCTAGACCTGCCCCGGCAACCCTACACCTTCCGCGACCCGCGGGTTAATTCGGTGCTGCTGATTAACCCGGTCAACAGCAGCATCTTTGGCCCCGAGGGGCTGGCAGCCGTCACGGTGCCAGTGATGATCATAGCGGGTAGTCATGACCCCGCTACCCCAGCGGTTTTCGAGCAGTTTCGCACTTTTCCGTGGTACAGCACCGCGCACCGATTCCTGGTGCTGATCGAGGGACAGGCCCACGTCGACCTCTCGGCCCTTGATGCTGGGTTATCGCACCTGCTGACCACCGTACCGGGGCTAGCCCTGGCAGAGCCAGAGGTGATTGAGCGCTATATGAATGCCATTGGGCTGGCCTTTGTGGGCCGCTACGTCGCCCGCCGCCCCGAATACGATTTGTACCTGCGATCGGGCTACGCCACCTACCTCAGTCAGAGCGAAGCGTTTCGCGCATTCATGGTGAATACAGAGTCGGGAACCGACCAAGAGCTGACCCCACCCATGGACAATCAGCTAGATCTCCTAGAATTGCCCTAGGGTCACCGGCAGGCTAGGATCCGACTTCCTTGGCGTCATTAAGGCCATCCGTAAACTCCCTAAACAATTGGACGTCAGCCCTGATTTTGGAGTTCTTGCAGGTGCCTCTTGACAAACAAATGCCGAGCTTAACCTGTCACCCATCCTCTACATCGAGTTGGGTAGGCACGGTTAAAACGAAACCCACGGTTGCCTAAGTGGGATATCCTCATTCGTCCAGCCTCAGGGTAACTTCTTTCTTAGAAGTCTCCTTAGTCGTAGAGGTTAGATCCAGTGTCGACGTAGATAGACTCTAGCTTTTGCAGCACCTTGGCCTTGAGCTTGTTTTGTAGCTCATTGCGCAACAGGTCTCGGCTGGTGTTCATGGCACCAGTTGAAGGGCGGCTGCGGGCGGTGAGCGCCCACTCTTGCAACAGGCTGCGCTGGGGGGTAGATATATTGCAGGTCAGCACGTGGGCGCAGCGGCGCGGATTTTCTAGGGCAAACAGCAGCAGCTTGTAGGTGCCGGTTTGGCCCAGCAGCCCAGCCATGTCTTGGCCTAGGGAGGTTTTAAGGTCGAGGTAACAGGGTAGCCAGCGGGCACCGTGGGCGCTGCTGTAGAGCACCGTTAACCACAGCATCATCGGGTGGGGGGCCATGGTGCAGATAAAGGTGTTGTAGCGGGTGCTCACCAACCGACGGTTAATCTCAGCTTCGGGCATCATGGCCCACAGGGTAGACAGAGGCCCCTGGCTGGTCGGTAGCGGATGGGGAAATACAATCTCGGCAATGGGCTTGCCGGCTGGCCACACCGTTAGCCTGCACACCTGGTCTTCCTGCACGATTTCGTTGGCGGCGGGCTGACGGGTGACCGGCACTCGGGCCAGGGTAGTGCCAATGCGCTGACTAATGCGGAAGCCGTTGACGTAGCGAGCCTGAAGCGGCTCTAAAATTTGCAAAATTTCTTGGGTGCTCTGGGGCCGATCCTGAGGCTGCTTGGCCACGCAGTCCATCACCAGGTCTTCGAGTAGCTTAGGAACTTTAATACCGCTGACCACCTCACCCATGCGTTTGGGAGTCTGGGTTTGGTGTACCTTGTACCAACTCCCGAAGGTGTGGCTGCTGGCCCGCATGGGCAGATGACCGGTGAGCATTTGAAACATCATCACCCCGAGGCTGTAGATGTCGGAGCGGCTGTCGAGTTCCTTGCCTTCCATTTGCTCGGGCGAGGCGTAGGCCAGGGTGCCCATGAAGCAGTTGGTCTGATCGCTGTCGATCTGCATGAGCTTGGCGATGCCAAAGTCTAAGATTTTTGCCAGCTCTCCCAGGGTAGGGTCTTGCACGATCATGATGTTGCTGGGCTTGATGTCGCGGTGAATAATAGGCACCGGATCGGGCTGGGTTTTGAGGATGATGCCCTCGTGGGCCGTCTGTAGCCCCAGACAGATCTGTCGAATGAGGCCCAAAAACCGAGGAATGGGCAGGGGTTGAGCGTTGATCATCTGGCTCAGGCTTTGCCCCTGAAGATATTCCATAACGTAGAAGGGGACGCCTTCGTCACTGACCCCGTAGTCGGTGACGCGCACTACATGGATACTTTTTTGGCCCAGCTGAGCGCAGGTCATGGCCTCCTGCATGAAGCGATCGCGCAGTTTTTCGCCGGGCAGAGTCTGGGACAGCAGCTTGATCGCCACCTTAACGCTGCCCAGCAGCAGGTCTTCAGCCAAATACACCCGTCCCATGGATCCCTGACCGATGGGTTCTAGAAGCTCGTAGCGGTTTGCTAATTTACAACCCAGGTTTGAATCAGCCATAGAAAGGTGGTAGCTAGGGGCGATTAGGAGCAGCAGTCAGACGGTAGGTCTGAGGGTTTGTCTAATGGGGCAAGGACTCGGTTTCTGGAAGAGGCCCGAAGCCAGCCCGATGGGCGGTTCGCGCAGTCTGGTGGCGGGGCTAGCACCCGATGCCAAAAACCATGGGCAGACAGGCAGCCGACTACTCCTAATATGCCCAGCTGTGTTTAAAAGGTCTTAATTTGACTTTAGTACATTCCGGCAGGGCAGTTTTTGGGGGTTATAGCCCAGGAGCCGCAGGACTCTGGAGATGCAGGGTGGCTTCCATGGCGCTGGTGAGGTAGTGGCCGGTCATGATGCCGCTGGACATGTGATAGCGCTCGTTGTCGAGGCGGTAGAGGGTTTCAAACCCGGTGCGGCGCTGGCGATCGCCCAAGGCCCAGTAGCGCTGGATGATCGAGTCGGGGGCCACCCAGCCTTCGCCCTCTACCCGCCCCAGCAGGCTGTGCTGAAGCACAAAGGTATATTGGCAGTCGCCGCTGGTCAGCCGCCCCCGGTACTGGAGCGCCATCTCTGCGGGCTGAGCATCGGGCATCATCAGCTTCATGACCATGGTGAACCAGTCGTCACGGCTCCAGGCAATGAGAATCTTACCCTTGACCGGGGTGGGCAGCCGATCGCGCTCCATCCAGTTGCCCTGAAGAGTCCACCGCCCAGGCTCAATTAAAAAGCTATGCACTGCACAATGCTCCCCCAGCCATTGACCTGCCCTGTGACACCCGACTTAATATCCCCTAGGGTTGGCCTAATCTAGCGTATTTTGTCCTGTGTCTTTCAAGCATACGCTCTATTGTTCAGACTGAGGTATGGGGTTAGGGCAACCCCGGTGCCTAGGGGTATGCCGGTGGCAGGCTGAGGTGCCCCAGCGGCGTCGGACGGCTGGCCCCGGTGACGGCAGGCAGGTTGCCTGGAAAGCCCTGGCGCTGCCAATAGCCCAGCACAGCAAAGGCGATCGCCTCCTTAGCGCTGGCCGATACCCCCACTGAGTCGGTCGTTTGCACCGCAACCTCGGGCAGCTGGGCCTGGAGCCGCGTCATTAACACCGGATTGCGGCTACCGCCGCCGCACACCAGCACCAGGTCTGGCAGGGCCGGTAAAAAGGTGCGGTAGGCGTGGGCCACCGACGCCGCCGTAAACTCAGTCAGGGTCGCCACCAGATCCATTGGCCCCAGCCCTAGCCGTTGAGCATCCTGATGGCACTGCTCAAAGAAAGCCCAGCCAAATAGCTCGCGCCCGGTGGACTTGGGCGGTGGCTGCATGAAGTAGGGGTGACCCAGCCAGGCTTCTACCAAAGATAGGCAGGGGGTGCCCTGGGCCGCCCAGGCGCCGTCGAGGTCGTAGGTGAGGCGGCCCTCTGACAAGCTGTGTACGGCAATATCCATCAGCGAATTGGCCGGGCCAGTATCCCACCCCAGAACTTTGGGGGGGGGCGTGGCGCGATCCCAGGGGGGCAGGTAGGCAACGTTGCCAATGCCGCCGAGGTTCTGCACGCAGCGCCGCTGCTGGGGATGGCTAAACAGACAGCGATCGACGATCGGCACCAGGGGCGCACCCTCGCCCCCGGCCTCAATATCGGCCTGGCGAAAGTCACTGACGGTGGGCAGGCCCACCTGCTGGGCAATGACCGCACCGCGCCCCAGCTGTTGGGTATAGCCCAGCCGAGTCGGCCCCTGGCTGGGCAGCGCCGGACGACCCACGGGCCGGTGAAAGACGGTCTGTCCGTGGGAGGCGATCAAATCGGCGGGGCCAGCCTGGGCCATCAGCGCCTGGGCCGCCTGGGCAAACACCTGGGCGACGGCGTCGTCTAGCTCAGCCAGGCGCTCTAGGCTGACGGCCTCTCCGGCGCAGAGGGCCAAAATCTGCTGCCGCAGCTCCGTGGGGTAGGGCCAGGTTAGCTCATCCACCAGGGAGATGGAGAGGTCATAGCCCTGACCGTCTAGATCGACTAGGGCAGCATCAATGCCGTCGGCGGAGGTGCCGCTGATGAGTCCAATTACTCGCATGGGCCAGTTACTTATGTGGGCTAGTTAAGGCAATTCTGGCAACGAAAATATCCAAGGATTGTGCTGCCTCCTGAGAACGCAGGCTCTGCGCCCCTACCTGGGGGTATCTTCTTTCTTGGAGACCTCCTTACTCGCATGGGCCAATCATTCGCACGGGCTATACCGGGAGCCTTTCTAAGCCTTTGTTGCTGCCGATCACGACCATTAGCCCGCCGGCCTTAAGCCGGGTGACGGGGCTGGGGTTGATCTCAAACTGATCGGGATCTTTTTCTTGGCTGATGGCCAGCAGGGTGAGCTCGTAGCGGTTGCGCAGGTCAAGATCAACAATGGTTTTTTGGTCAAAGGCCTCGGGCACGATGATCTCGGCAATGCAGTGGTTGGGGTCGATTTCAAAGCGGTCGAGAATGCCGGGGGAGGTGAGCGATCGCGCCAGTTCGCAGCCCATCTCGTGCTCGGGAAACACCACATGGTCGGCCCCAACGCGATCGAGCAGCTTGCCGTGGATCTCAGACGACGCCTTGGCCACCACATTCTTTACCCCGGCCTCTTTGAGGTTGAGGGTGGTGATAATGCTCTCTTCAACGTAGTTACCGATCGCCACAATCACCGTGTCAAAGTCGGTAATGCCCGCCTCCCGCAGGGCTGAGGGCTGGGTGGTGTCGAGCTGAAGGGCGTGGGCGGCAATCTGGTCGGTGAGGGCCTGGCTGACCCGGCGCTCGTCGGTGTCGGCGGCCAGCACCTCGTAGCCCAGGCCATTGAGGGTACCGCACACCGCTCGCCCAAAGCGCCCCAGCCCAATCACCGCAAACTGGCGATTGGGCGATCGCATTTTGCGCAAAAACGACAGCGACGACAGATTCACAACCGGTTTTCCCCGCTTAAAATAGTTTGCCTAGGCCAAGTCTGCCCAATCTTAAACCTAATCCAAGTCCAGAAGTGGAGTTCGGCCTAGCCGGCATTATTCATAACGCTAAGAAAATGCCCGTCATTCCCGTGGAAACGGGAATCTACAGCAACCTACCCTCAACTAGATTCACGCCCCGCGCGGAAATGACAGCCTTCGACTTCTGTTCTCGTGAATAATTCGGGCTGGGCAAAAGCTCCAGATTCCGAGCTGGACCTATGTATCTCACCCAGCCTTGGCATTCCCACCGACAGCGGGGCTTTGGCCCAATGGCTATACGGCGAGAATTCTTTTTTGCTAGGCTAGCCTAATGATTTTGGCCTAGAGGCTTGAGAGGGACGTGAATATACAACTTGGTCGCGGTAAAGTAGTCCGCAGAGCGTACGGTATTGATGAAATTGCCCTGGTACCAGGGCCACGCACCCTGGATCCAAGCCTGGCCGACACCCGTTGGCAGATTGGCGGCATTGAGCGTGAGATTCCGATTCTGGCCAGCGCCATGGATGGGGTCGTAGACGTGGGCATGGCGATTAGGCTGTCTGAGCTGGGGGCGATCGGGGTGCTCAACCTAGAGGGCATTCAAACCCGCTACGACAACCCAGACCCCATCCTCGACCAGATTGCCTCGGTGGGCAAAGACGAGTTCGTCGGGCTCATGCAGACCCTCTACGCCGAACCCGTGAAGCCCGATCTGATCACTAAGCGCATTCAGGCGATCAAGGCGGGGGGCGGCGTGGCCGCCGTGAGCCTTACCCCCGCCGGGGCGGCTCGGTTTGGCAAGACGGTGACCGAGGCTGGGGCCGACCTGGTATTTGTGCAGGCCACGGTGGTCTCTACTGCCCACCTATCTCCAGCGGATATTAGCCCCCTCGACCTGGCGGCCTTCTGCGCCGAGATGCCGATGCCGGTGATTTTGGGCAACTGCGTCACCTACGAGGTCGCCCTCAATCTGATGAAGGCCGGTGCCGCCGCTGTGATGGTGGGCATTGGCCCCGGTGCCGCCTGCACCTCGCGCGGGGTGCTGGGCATTGGCATTCCCCAGGCGACGGCGGTGGCCGACTGCGCCGCCGCCCGCGATGACTTTTTTGCCGAAACCGGTCGCTACGTCACCATTGTGGCCGACGGCGGCCTGGTGACCGGCGGCGACATCTGCAAGTGCATCGCCTGCGGGGCCGACGGGGTAATGATCGGCTCGCCCTTTGCCCGCGCCGCTGAAGCGCCGGGGCGCGGCTTCCACTGGGGCATGGCCACCCCTAGCCCGGTGCTGCCCCGGGGCACCCGCATTAAGGTGGGCACCACCGGCACCCTAGCGCAGATTCTGCGCGGCCCCGCTGGGCTAGACGACGGCACCCACAACTTTTTGGGGGCGCTGCAAACCAGCATGGGCACTCTAGGGGCCAAAGACCTGAAGGAAATGCAGCAGGTGGAGGTGGTGATTGCCCCCTCGCTGCTGACCGAGGGCAAGGTCTACCAGAAGGCTCAGCAGCTAGGCATGGGCAAGTAAAGGCAGGCTAAAAACGACAAAGGCCCAGGGGTTGCATAACCCCTGGGCCTTTGTCGTTAGCGCTAGGCGAGCAGGACTTTGCCCGCCGCACTCACCCCGGCCCCAGGGGTGAACTGGTCGTAGCCCAGCTTGGTCAGCGTGGCCTCGATCGCAGCCACGGCGGTCAACACATCGCGATCGCCCACAAAGCCCAGGTGGCCAATGCGAAAGATCTGGCCCTTGAGGTGGTCTTGGCCCCCCGCTAGCGCAATATCAAACTGCTTTTTCATCACCGTGCGAATTTGCTCGGCCTCTACCCCCTGGGGCATGACGGCGGTAATTGCCGGGCTGGCGCAGTCGTCGGCCCCAAACAGCGGCAGGTTGAGGGCGGCCATGGCGGCGCGGGTGGCTCGCTTCTGGCGATCGTGGCGGGCAAAGATCGCCTCTAGCCCTTCTTTCTGCATCATTTGCAGGGCCGCATGGAGGGCAAAGAACAAATTCACGGGCGGCGTGAATGGAGTTGTATTCTTCGCGGCCCCTTTGCTGTAGGGCTTGAGGTCGAGATAGAACTTGGGTAGGGTGGCGGTTTCGTAGGCCTCCCAGGCCTTGGCGCTGACGCTGACAAAGGCCAGCCCCGGCGGAATCATGTAGCCCTTTTGGGAGCCAGAAGCCACCACATCTAGGCCCCATTCATCCACAGGTACGGAGCAAGCCCCCAGGCTCGTTACCGCATCCACAATGATCAGCGCGCCGTGGGCTTTGACGTAGCGATTAATGGTTTCTAAATCGTTGAGCACCCCGGTGGAGGTTTCGCTGTGGGTGATAATCACCGCTTTGATGGCTTTAGCGGTGTCGGCCTCTAGCACGGCCTTGAAGTCATCGGGGTTGAGGGGCTTGCCCCACTCGGCGGTGATCTCTTGGGTCTCTAGGCCGTAGGCGCGGGCCAGGTCGCCCCAGCGTTCGCCAAACTTGCCGTTGTTGCCCACCAGCACCTTGTCGCCCGCGCTGAGGAAGTTGATCATGCCCGCTTCCATGGCCCCGGTGCCGCTGGCCGCCAGCACCAGCACGTCGTTTTGGGTTTGGTGCAGCCACTTGAGGTTTTCGGTGACCTCGGCCATGAGGGCGCTAAACTCGCCGCTGCGGTGGCCCATGGGGTGCTTGGCCATGGCCAACAGCACCTGCTCTGGTACAGGGGTCGGCCCCGGAATCATCAGCATCAACTTGTTATCCATGCCTTACTGCCCCAACTCTGCAAATGAAGAAACAAACCTTCAGCTTACCAATAAGGCTGGGGTGAGCTGATTTTTTTTGGCCCGACGTTGCTGAGTTACAGGTAATTTTTCCTCAGATAATCAACAGATCTAGGGAACGGTTGATCAGATCACAGCGCTCTCTCCGTGGGTTGGCTAAGATTCAGGGACGTTTTTAATACCCCTGGGCCATGGCTGCGATCGGGCAAGATATTTTTTTGGCGCGCACAGAAGAGCAAAACCAGTTTCGCCGATCGCTCACCACTCTGCTGCCCACTATGCTGCCCTGGGTGCAGCGCCACCTGCCCACCCTGGGCAAGCTGGCTCCCCGCCGCCAGCCCCCAGAGCCAGAGCCTAACCTACTGCTGTTTCACGGGCCGGGGGGCATGGGCAAAACCACCCTCACCAAGCGCCTGCGCGACATTGCCCAAGCCGATCCGCGCTTTCAGGGGCAGGTCAACACCCTGTTTTTAGACTGGGAAGAGGCCCAAAAACTCGACCTGGAGCTGAAAGTTGGCCACGATAACATTGAGCCTGAAACCGTGCTGCGGGTGCTGCACCAGGCGCTGGTGACTGCGGGCTGGGGCGGCGGCTTTGGGGCCTACACCCAAGCGCTGAAGGATTTGGACAAAGCCGAAGAAAAAGTGCACCGGGCCATGCAGGGCCAGCCCGATAGCTCGCTGCCCGACCAGGTGAGCAAACTGGGGGCCAAAGGCATTGCCTACGTGATTCGCATGTACCCTGGCACCAGCGCCCTGCCCCAGGAAGAGCTAGAGGCCGCCCTAGACACCACCCTCAAGGTTTCGGCGGAGGGGCTGCACCAGTGCCGCCAGTTTGTGCAGCGATCGCTCACCCCCAAGGAATATAGCCTCTACGAACAGCCCCGCGATCGCCTCGCCGCTGCCCTGGGCCAGGGCCTCACCACCCTGAGCCAGGGCAAACCCCTGGTGGTGCTGTTTGACACCTACGAAATTGTTGACCGCCCCGACTGCGACTACACCCTGCGGCGGGTGATGCAGACCAGCGGAGACAGAGTGCTGTGGGCAATTTCTGGTCGCAGCGACCTGGCCACCAGCGGCCAGCGGGGTCGCCGCTACTTTCGCGGCTACCAGCGCGACTTTGCCGAGGCCAAGCTCTACACCAAGGCCCTCAGCGAGTTTGGCCTCGACCTGATTCAGCAATACTTTGCCCAGGTGGCCCCCGACCGCCCCATTGCCGAGGCCGACGCCGACGCCGTGGCCCGATTTAGCCTGGGCATTCCCTTTGTGATTCGCCAGACGGCGGTGATGTGGCGCGAGGGCAAAGCGATGGCCGAGATCGTCGCCCCGGTGCCCACGCCCCTGGGCACCAGCGCCTACGACGAGGTGGTGCGCGAAACCAGCCAGCGGTTTTTGGTGCACTGCTTTGGTGCCCCCGAGCAAGCGGCAGACCTGGAGGCGATCTACGCCCTGGCCCTGATGCGCCGCCCCGACGCCGAACTGCTGCGGCAAATGCTGGATGAACGCGACCTGGAAAACCGCCTGCTACGGCTAAAGGAACGCTATGCCTTTATCTGGGTGGAGCAGCTGCGCCTGGATGAAAAACTGGCCCAGTTTTTGCGGGCCTACCTGCGGGTAGAGCTACGCCGCACCAGCCCCGAAGTGCAAACGCTGAACGACCGCGCCCTGGCCTGGCTAGAGCTACAGGCCGAAGCCCAGGCCCAGGGCATTGCCGACACCGCCGAAAAGCTGCAAGAAACCAAGCTGGCCGAAACCTGGCTCGACCTGGCCCACCACTGCTTTTGGCGCAGCGAAGAGGCGGGCATGCGCTACCTAGTGCCCCGCTTTGTGGAAGGCTGGCAGTACAACCGCAGCTGGGCCAAGAGCCTGCTAGAGCTAACCGAACCTCTGCAACCTATGTTGAGCACCGATGCCCAAAAGCGTTTGGCACAAATGGAAGCTGGGCTAGGGCGCTTTGCTGATACAGAAGCCGCAGCGGCTCTATTGACCGATTTAGACAAGCTCAAACAACGGGGTTGGATTGCCGGGCCAAAGGAACCAGAACGAGAAACAATCCTGCTGCTGCGAAAGGGTAATTTGGCCTTTCGCCTAGAGCGCTATGCTGACGCGCTGGAAACTTACCTGACTGCCGAAAAACGCCTACCGGAAGTTTGTGGCCAACTGCGTAAAGACCTTGGCCAATGCTTCTACCAAGTCAGTGGCGAATTCATTTGGCCAGGAGATGGTCAACGTAGCACTTACTCTGCCCAGGGTGAACAGGCTGCCGAGAGAGCTGCTGCTTTAGCTCCTGAAGAGAGTTTTCATCACTACTACTATGGGGTAGTTCTAGCCAAGGCAGATTACTACGAGGCGGCGATCGCAGCCTACGACCGGGCGATCGCCCTCGACGACACCGATGCCGCTCCCCACCACGGCCTGGGGAATGTGTACAGCGCCCAGGGCCGCTATGAGGAGGCGATTGCAGCCTACGACCGGGCGATCGCCCTCGACGACACCTTGGCCTATCCCCACCACGGCCTGGGGAGTGTGTACTATGCCCAGGGCCGCTATAAGGACGCGATAGCAGCCTGCGACCGGGCGATCGCCCTCGACGACACCGATGCCTATCCCCACCACGGCCTGGGGAATGTGTACCGCGCCCAGGGCTGCTATGAGGAGGCGATCGCAGCCTACGACCGGGCGATCGCCCTCGACGACACCTATGCCAATCCCCACAACGGCCTGGGGATTGTGTACCGCGCCCAGGGCCGCTATGAGGAGGCGATCGCAGCCTACGACCGGGCGATCGCCCTCGACGACACCGATGCCAATCCCCACCACGGCCTGGGGATTGTGTACTGCGCCCAGGGCCGCTACGAGGAGGCGATCGCAGCCTACGACCGGGCGATCGCCCTCGACGACACCGATGCCTATCCCCACAACAGCCTGGGGAATGTGTACCGCGCCCAGGGCCGCTATGAGGAGGCGGTCGCAGCCTGCGACCGGGCGATCGCCCTCGATGACACCAATGCCGCTCCCCACAACGGCCTGGGAATGGTCTATCTCCAAACTGAGCAACTTCAGCTAGCAGAAACCAGTTTTAGAAAAGCAGTTGTTCTCGATTCACAGGATTATGTGGGCTTGTTCAACCTAGGGCTGGCGCTGGGCCTACAGGCAAAATTACCCGAAGCTCAGCAGCAGTGGGCCTTGAGTCTGAAAGCTTGCACTGAACAAGATACCTACGCCGCTTTATACCGAGCATTGCTCAAAACAATATTGGGAGACGCCGATAACGGCCTGCGAGACATACAGCAAGCGTTAGCAAAATATGCTGCTCCAGTTGGCTTAATAAGAGATGTTTTAGAAGATGCCCAACTCCTTGCCCGCTACCCGGTACCGCCGGAGGGGTGCGATCAGGTAGTGGCGATGCTACGAGCGGCCCTAGTGCAGCGTCAAGCCAATTTTTAGGGTCGGTAGGGTGCATTCGCGAAGCAATGCACCACGAAAAGACCATGCCAAAAATAGGCCTATCCTAAATTTCAGCATTGACAAAGCACTAGACTAATTTTTGGGGTGTACCTTCGCTGTGTTTTTTCAAGTTGTAGGCCGTAGGTTCTGCATCTATTTGGGTAGCTGCTTTGCTGGGGCCACAAACGCCGCATGCTCTGGCGAGTTTAGCCCCGCCTGCAACACCGTCAGCACCTCCGCCATCTCTCCTCGCAGCATCGCCGCCACCGCCAACCACAGCCCCGGAAACCGGCGGCTGCAAATCACCCCACCATCCACCGGCAACAGTTGATAGTCGCCATCGGTGAGCGCATACCAGTCAATTTTGTTTTCAAACACCTGCCACACCAGATACTCTGCCACCCCATTGCGCCGATAGACCTGCTTCTTATCGCCCAGGTCAATAGCCGCACTGCTGGCAGCAATCTCAATCACCAGCTCAGGCGACCCTTCTAGATAGCCGTCTTCACTGAGTCGGGCCTGCCCGCCCGCCGCTTCATCCACCATCAGCACAATGTCGGGCTGGGGTTCGTTATCTAGATCAAGGCGCACCGTAGGCTCAATGCCTGAGCGAGTGCCAGGGGTAAAGGCAACATAGGTGCCCAGCCAGGTATCTAACCGGCTGTGAGGCTCGGCATGCTGTTGAAAACCCAGGGGCGAGGCCACGTAGACCACTCCTTCTATCAGCTCGGCTTTGGTAACGGCAGCAGCGGCATAGCGGCGCTCAAACTCAGGACGGGTGAGGCGTTCACGCAGTGGCTCTGAAAGAGCATCGCCGCTTTCCAACGGCGGCACCCGATCCGCTGAAGCCTGGGGAGAGCTAAGTTGAGAAGCTGTCATGGCGGTAGGCTTGAGGCAGTAGCTCTATGATAGTCTCCCTGGAATAAGCCACCCCCGTAGGTTGCTTATCCAGATCTTCTGATTTGTCAAAAACGCCGAGGTGCTGCTTGATATGCCCTTGCCGTTAGGCCTGGCAAACCATTGGCTAAACTAGCAAATAAACAGAGGGCAGGCTATGGAAATTACGCTAACACCAGAAGTAGAAGAGTATATTCAATCCAAGATTGCCAGCGGCCAATATGCCTCTGCCAGTGAGGTCTTCTTCGCGGGTATCAAGCTCCTACAAGACATAGAGAAAACCTATCAAGGCCGCTACCAGGCCCTACGCGACGAGGTCAAAATCGGCCTAGACGCCGCTGACCGTGGAGAAGTCGTGGATGCAGACACCGTGTTTAGCCAACTGCAAGAGCGGCTAAACCAGAAACGCAACCAGACCCCATGAGCAATATTTGCCGGTTCACCATTCCGGCCAGCCGAGATTTAGAAGCCATCATTGACTACATCGCCCAGCAAAGCAGCATTGATCGCTCCGAGGCATTTCTCAAGCAGGTAAATGCAAAATGCCAGCGTTTGACCCAATTTCCAGAGATGGGACGCAAGCGAGATGAGCTAGCCATCGGAGTTAGAAGCCTGCCCGTCGAGAGCCACCTGATTTTCTATCGCTCGATTACAGAGGGCATCGAAATTCTTAGAGTCGTCAGCGGCTACCAAGATCTAGAGGCATTATTTGAAAATGGCGACGCCCAACCCTAGGCTTGCGAATCTCAAACCTTTCGTATCAACTATACCGATGGCTCTACCCCTCACCCTTCAACAGCTCACAGCACAGCCTGTTACCTTAGAGAACTTCGCTCCCTTCGGCCAGGTGATTTTCCCCAGCGCCGACGGTGCCCTCTTTGGCCCGCAGGAGGCTCAGCTCCAGCTCGATGGCGGCGTTCCCCGCTTTTACATCATGACGCTAGAGGCCAAGGGCACCCGGTTTCGCACCATCACCCGACACCAGCGCTGCACCCAGTGCCTAGGGGCGCTGGAGGGCAAAGACTGGTTCATGGCGGTGGCCCCACCGGGAGCGGCAGAGCAGCCCGATCCTCAGGAGATTCGCGCCTTTTACATTCCTGGCAACTGCTTCATTAAGCTGGAGGTGGGCACCTGGCACGCGGGGCCGTACTTTAGCCATCCCGCCGTCAACTTCTACAACCTGGAGCTGAGCGATACGAATATTACCGATCACCAGACCTGCAATCTGGCGAGGGAGTTTGGCCTGGAGTTTGAGATTGTAGGTGGGTAGTTATCAGACCCGGACAGTGGGGCTGTGGGCTTCTACTAGGGGCGGCAGCACGTAAGCTGTAGCCTGCTTGATGGCGGGCGATCGCAGCCCGTAGGGCACCTTACCCCCCGTCGCCTCAGCGTACTGGCGACAAAACTCTGCCAGGTCGGGGGCCGCCGCCTGGGGCGAGAGACCGTTAAAGATAAGGGTGAGCTTGCCGGGGGCGGTGAGGGCGGCGTTGCAGGCGCGATCGCAGGCAGCCATGCAGCGCACGGGCTGAATTGTGATCTCGCCCTGGTCAGCAGCCAGGCATTCGGCTAGCTGGTCGATCAGGTGCTGCCCCCCGGTGGTGTCGCCCGCCCCTGGAGCCGGGCTGGGAAATTTGCACAGGGCGCAGACAAATAGAGTAGCGGGTTGGGTCATTGGGGTTAAATCTTGGGGTTAAATCTATAGGTGAACAGGTTTCGCCAGCGATCTGTGCTTTAAGGAAGGCGGGCGAAACGGGGGAATTTAGGCTGTGGGCGGGAGGGCAAACTCGGCGCTGCGATCGCCCATTTGGCGAGAGCACTCCGGCGGCGGCACCGCCCAGCCCTTCAAACAGGAGATGTAGGGCTGGGAGTCGCCTAGCAGCAGCAGCATGGCGTCCTGGGCTGGGTCGTAGGTGGCGACGGCATTTTCTACCGCTGGGCGCTGATCGGCGGCTAGGCTCAGATCTTGCCAGCAGGTCGCCAACTCGGCCTGGGGCACAAAGCGGGCGGTGTAGGGCACCGCTGTGCAGCTCCAGTCCACCGTAGCGGTGACACCGTGGATCTCGCAGACCACCATGCCGGGGCCGTGGCGCAAAAAACCCTGCCAGGCCAGGTGGCCCAGGAGCAGCCAATATTCGCGAATAAACAGGGGCTGCCAGTCGCCAAAGCAGCCCTGCCAAACTGTATCGGGTACGCGCATGGCCATTACCCTGCGCGACTAAAAACAGCCGAAACGTGCAGCCCAGAGCGCCAGCGCGCCAGGGCAAACCAAAGACTATTAGTCATCTGTACCTCGCAGATGGATATGAGGGTGGGCATCCATCGGCGGGTATTCTGACTGACACAATTTTGGATTTTGGAGTTTAGATTTTGGCAGCATGGGTAGCCAAAATCTAAAACCGGCCATCTAAAACTGGCTTACAGCTGCGGGACAGTGGCAGATTTGCGCTGCGCTTTCCCCCTTTCCTTCAGCGGCTGATCCCCGCTGAAACCGACATGAGTTGCATCGTAACACCTGGGCGGCGGAGCGGTGCGCGAGGAATGTATCGTTTTAATTGCGCCGGACGGTTTAAGTGCGCCAGGCGGTAGCGGCCCTAGAGATGACCCTGGCGGCGGCGGTAGGCGTCTAAATAGACCACGTTATGCCCGGCGCGGTGGTCACCGTGGGTGGCCAGTAGCCCCGAGGCCTTAACCTGTTCAGCCAGGGCAAGGGGCAGAGTTGCCCCAGCCTCGGCGGGCACAAAGAGCTGCTTGAAGCTGACGTTGATCTCAGTGTCGGGTGCCCAGTCGTGCTGGCGAATCCAGCAGCGATCGCGCTCGCACCGCACTACTACAAAGTCGGGCACATGGTCGTCTTGACCCTTGAGGCGAACCCGTGACCCTGGTCGAATCGTTAAGGAAGCCATAGCGCTGCACCTGAATTAGGCTAGCCGTTATAGATCAAATATTAGTGCATTTGAACTAGATTTGAAGCGGGAGATATACAAAAAATTATTTAACAGATAGCTCTATTCTAGAAGATGGCGGCGGGATCTGGGTTAACGGGCGGTGCCGCAGCATTAACGCTAGATTTAGATGGTGACCCCTGCGACCTCCCTAGGGCTAGTGCTCTGCGATGGGCCGGGGGCAGGCTTAAGCAGCGGTCAGGCCTGAACTATCTTGAGGCTGACGGCTCGATTAATTTGGCGTGAATTTTGGAAGAAATTTTGGGATCACCTATGGCTATCCACCCCCCCGCGACACCTCTGGCTCAAGTGCTAAAGCAGCGCCGCGATCGCCTGGCTGAGCTTTACCCTGGGCCAGTGGTGCTGGGGTCGGGGCGGGCGGTGTCTCGCAACTTTCCGGCCAATGTCTACCCCTTTCGGGCCAACAGCCACTTTTTATACTTTGCGGGCCTGCCCCTGAGCAACGCTGCCCTACACCTAGAGGCCGGGCGGCTGACTTTATTGATCGATGACACCTCCCCCGAGGCGGCGCTGTGGCACGGGCCTACCCCCAGTCGAGCGGCGATCGCCGCTGCGATCGGGGCCGATGCCGCCTACCCCTACCGGCAGGTTGAAAAGTACCTGGGCGACTCGGCCACCCTGCCCGCTCAATTTGAATCTGGCCCCCACCCCAGTCAGGCGCTTGCAGAAGCCCTGGTGGCGCTGCGCCTGCACCCCGACGACCACGCCATCGAGCAGATCAAAGCGGCGGCGGCGGTCTCTGTCGCCGCCCACCGGGCGGGCATGGCCGCCACCCCTGGGGCCACTACCGAGGCCCAGGTGCAGGCCGCCATGGAGCAGGTGATCATGGCGGCGGGCATGACCTGCGCCTACAACAGCATTGTCACCGTCCACGGCGAGGTGCTGCACAACGAGCAGTATCACCATCCCCTGGCCCCAGGCGACCTGCTGCTGGCCGATGTTGGAGCCGAGGCCCCCAGCGGCTGGGCCTCAGACATTACCCGCACCTGGCCGGTCGCTGGACGCTTTACCCCCGCCCAGCGCGATATTTATAGCGCGGTGCTGGCGGCCCACGACGCCTGCATCGCCGCCGCCCAGCCGGGGGTAGAGTATCGCCACCTGCACCTGCTGGCCTGCCGCACCCTGGCAGCGGGGTTGGTAGACCTGGGCCTGCTCAAGGGCGACCCCGACGATCTAGTCGAGCGCGACGTCCATGCCC
>QBMN01000093.1 GCA_003241845.1 Shackletoniella antarctica
GCTCATGGGGCGATCGCACTTACAGGTTGACTTTAAAGCTGACTCTACTTTACTGAGTTTATCTGGCGGGTAGCGTGGTCTAGGGCTGACAGCCCTAGACCGCCTGCTCTTGCAGCACCTGGTTCTCCTGGCGCAGGTAGGCCTGAATAAAGGCTTCAAGCTCCCCAGCCATAACGTCGTCGATGGCGGTGGTCTCTACCCCGGTGCGCAGGTCTTTGACCAGCTGGTAGGGGTGAAACACGTAGTTGCGGATCTGGGCACCCCAGCTGGCTTCGACCATGTCGCCGCGAATTTCGGCGATCGCCTGGGCATGCTGCTCTTGGGCGATGATTAGCAGCTTGGCCTTGAGAATGATCATCGCCTTTTCGCGGTTTTGCAGCTGCGATCGCTCCTGGGTGCAGCGCACCGAGATGCCCGTGGGCAGGTGGGTGATGCGCACCGCCGTCTCCACCTTGTTGACGTTCTGACCGCCCGCCCCGCCCGAGCGCGAGGTCTTGACCTCTAGGTCTTTTTCGGGAATGTCTAGCTCAATATTCTGATCGAGAATGGGCATGATCTCTACCCCAGCGAAGCTGGTCTGGCGCTTGCCGTTAGCGTTAAAGGGCGAGATCCGCACCAGGCGGTGGGTGCCCTTCTCAGACTTGAGGTAGCCGTAGGCGTAGCGCCCGGTGATCTCTAGGGTGGCCGACTTCAGCCCCGCTTCCTCCCCTTCGGAGATCTCCACCAGGTGCACCTGGTAGCCCTGATGCTCGGCCCAGCGGGTATACATACGCAGCAGCATCTCCGCCCAGTCTTGGGCATCGGTGCCGCCCGCCCCGGCGTTGAGAGTCAGCACCGCGCCTTTTTTGTCGTAGGGGCCAGAGAGCAGCTGCTGTAGCTCCCACTGGTCTAGCTCCTGGCTGAGGCGGCTAGCGGTGGTCTGAGCTTCCTGAAAGAGGGTGTCATCCTGGTCTTCTTGCAGCAGCTCTAGAATGGCGAGGGTGTCGTCGAGGCTGGCCTGCCAGGTGGTGAGCTGGCTAAGGCTGGCCTTGTAGTCGCTCAGCTCTTGCAGGGTGTCTTGGGCTTTGCTCTGGTCATCCCAAAAATCGGGCTGGGCGGCAACCTGCTCTAGATCCTGAATGCGGGCTTCGAGGGCAGGAATGTCAAAGATACTCCTGGGTTTTACCCAGGCGATTGGTGAGTTCGTCAAGCTCGCGCTTGAGGTCGGTGGTGTCGATCATGGGGTGCCGTATTTAAACCTCATCCAAGTCCAGCAGTGGGGTTTTGACTGGGGAAACTCTAAAGATTTCAAGCTGGACTGGGTTAGCTTTGAAAAACAACTATAGCGAATGTTGGGGCGCGAATGTTGAGGGTGAAGCGGCCCGTATATCCATCCAGCCGATCTGGCGCCCTGCCCCGTTCTCAAGGGTGCAGGATCGGCGCCACCCTGAACTGCACAGGTCTGGGGCGGCCAAGTTTTTGGGTTTCTTCCCCGTCGTCTCATCGGCAAGGAACCCGATTATGTTGTGTTTTACTCGCCAAGATCCCCGAGTTCTTGAAGAACTTGGGGATCTGAATCCCCTGCGCCTTGCCAACCCGAACCCCCGACCAGAGCGGTTGCGCCATTTGGTGATTGGCTCCCCGGAAGGGGTGCAGGGGGCGATTAACCACCTGCATTTGCTGAACTACGCCGAGCGCCTAGAGTGGAGCCGCCTGTTTACCATCCCCGACTCGGGAATTTTGATTACTCCAGAGCAGGGGGAGGTGTTTAGCTACCTGCTGCGGCATAGGCAGCTAGGTTAGTGACCAATTAAGCCCCTAGATTCTTTGAAAATCTGGGGGCCTTGGCAACAAAGCCTCTCGTGCCACAATTAAAAGAGGAGGTTGTAGCTATGACACTGCAAGAGTTAATACAAGAGGCTCAGCACCTGAGTTGGCAAGAGCAGTTCCATTTGGCAACTCGCTTGCTGCAATGGGCTGAGGCCAAAATGCCGACTCAAAAAGGTAACTGGCAGCCCTATGCTGATCGGTCGTTAGTTGCAGCGGCAGCTAAGGCTGCGGAAGCATCGTTTGCTGAGGTGTGGGATAACCCTGAGGATGCCGCCTACGATGACTTATGAGTTTGGCGAGATCGTATTAGTGCCATTTCCATTTACCAACCAAAATGCTCTAAACCCTGTTCCCCTTCAATCTACGAGGGATCGGCAAAACCCATGATCGCAAGACTCAACTTCACCCCGATGGCTCCCCAGGAGTACCTGGAATGGGAATCTACCCAGGACGTTAAGTACGCCTATGTGAATGGGGAAGTCTTTGCCATGACGGGGGGCACGATTCCCCATAATCAAATTGCGCTGAATTTAGCGTCTGCGCTTAAAGCCCATCTGCAAGGCAAGGGCTGTCTGGTGGTGATGGCCGATGTCAAGGTGGAGGTTTCTCGAAACGGGCCTTACCATTACCCTGATGTGATGGTGAGTTGCGATGGGCGAGATCGCAACGCGGTTAAACTCATCCGCTACCCCAGTTTGATTGTGGAGGTGCTGTCGCCGAGTACTGCCGACTATGACCGGGGCGACAAATTTACCCACTATCGCCAAATACCCACCCTGCAAGAGTATGTTTTGATCAGTGCTGACAAAATTAGTGTTGATCGCTATCGCCGGATCTCGTCTCGTCATTGGGACTTACAGACTTACATAGAGGCGGAAACCCTGAGCCTTACCAGTGTGGACTGGCAGGCCCCCCTTGAACTGCTCTATGAGGAGGTGCGGTTTGCTGAGAATGCGGAGGAGGGGTAGAGATTGTGGTTACGCTAGAACAGAGGGGTATGGGATGGAGCAGAAGGGCTATGAGGGAAATGCTGTAGCACCTCTGGCGTTTCCCGATGGCGAGATTGCGGTGCGGGAGTTTTTGCGATCGGGCGGGCTGAGATAGGAAAGTGACAGTAGAGTAGATTGGGCACGAGTTTGTAGATGTTTTCGGTTGTGCTCTTAGGTTGTTTTGAGGTGAAATGTCTGGCGCGAAGGGTAAATCGTAGGGAGTGCCCGCCTTACCGGCTGTTGATGAAGGCAACCATATCCAAATTGATATCTTGATAAAGATTGTTGTTGTTAATTGACTCTTTATCCGGGAATTCTCACATAAGGCAGCTAAGAATAACTTAAGGCATTTTAGAAAAAATCTTCAGGATGGTTTCTACTCCCCCCTCATTCTCGCCAGCACTGGATTACAGCTTTCTGCTGCTTACGCATGTTATTTGTGCTGATCAGCAAATTCACAGCCAAGAATCACTAGCGCTACGCGACCTGGCAAATCAGACGAGCGTTAACGAAGCGACGCTCCAAGAAATAGAAAAAATCTTGGGGCAAGATGAAGCTAAGCTCTCTCTGGAAGAAGCTGCTCAGCGGGTTCCTATCGGGCAGCGAAGTGAAGCTTTTAGGCAGGTTTTAGCGATTGCTTATATCGATGGCTACTTCTCTCCTTTGGAGCGAGAAATAGTTAATTATATTGCTCAGCTTTGGGGTATCCAGGAATCTGAGATTGAGCAAATCCTCGAAGCAGCCCAAGGGTTTAAGCAATGGCAAAACCGTACCGATGAAGGGGATAACGGGCTTTCTACAGGGGCGCGATTACTCAAGGGCACTGAGTCGTTATTGTCGAAATCGCTAGTTAGAAAATTGTCTGAATTGGCTCCAGAGTTCATCGGTCAGCGTATTGAGCACCTCCAGCGAGAAATACTTTTGTCGGGGCCAGAGTACGATGAAGCCATTCAGCAGTGTGCCAAGATTGCTAGAGAAGACTTCCGGTATGCCGATCAGTCGTTAAGAATGACGTTCACAGCACTGAGAGATTTGGGTAATGGCATTCAACAGGTGATCGAAAACATTAAGCAGAAGACTACGGGAGATGGAGATCAGCAGACAGCTAAAGAAGTTGCAAAGCAACTGGAACAAACGCAACAAAACCTCTCTGCTGAGATTCTGCATGACTTAGAGCAAGTGCGCAAGGCGCTGCAAGCTAAACAGCGAGCGCTCAACCACTTCAGTATTGCCTTCATGGGCCGCACCAAAGCCGGTAAAAGTACCCTTCACGCCATTATCACTGGGGAAGGGTGGGAGGCTATTGGCATTGGCAAACAACGCACCACTCGTTATAATCGGATCTACGAGTGGAAGAACATCCGCATCATAGATACACCTGGCATTGGCGCACCTGGCGGCAAAACTGATGAAGAGATTGCCCGCAGTGTAATTGAAGAAGCAGATGTGATTTGCTATGTAGTGACCGATGATAGCATCCAAGAATCGGAGTTCGCCTTTCTAAAAGTTTTGAAGGAGAAAACTAAGCCTCTGATCGTGCTACTTAATATTCGCTACAACTTGCGTGATTCTCTGGGCTTGGAAGACTTCTTAAGAGATCCAGACCGGTGGTTTGCTCTAGAAGGAAAGAGCGGCATCGGTGGCCATCTAAGTCGGATTAACCGCTATGCCAAGCAGCACTACCCAAACGACTATTTAGAGGTGATTCCGGCTATGTTGTTAGCCGCCCAGCTATCACAGGAACCTGAACATCAAGCACAAGCTAGGAAGCTTTTTAAGGTAAGCCGAATACAAGATTTTCTAAACTCCATTCGTGCATCGCTCATTGACTATGGTACGATTCGGCGATCTCAAACTCTCTTGGGTTCAACTGTTGGCTCCATTGATAGACCTCAACAATGGGTTACCTATCAGGCTGGAGAATATAGCGATTTGGCAAGGCGACTTGATGAAAAGCGTCAAGAACTAAAAGCCCAAGCCCAAAAGGCAAAGGAAGACGGTTGGGCACAGCTACAACTCAAGATCAACGAGGTATTTCAAGATGCTTTAAACCAAGTGACACCTTTTGCAGAAAGGCATTGGGATTCTGACAAAGGAACAATGGAGCATGGCTGGAAGAAAGTCTTAGAGTCATGCACGTTTGAAGATAGACTCAAGATTGCTGCCGAAGAGGCCAGTCATCATTTTCAAGATTCTATTCAGGAGGCTATTGATGAAATTGGGACTGAACTTAAGCTGATCAGTCGTCTTAAAAGTGGAAGCTTTAGTTTCTCGAAGCAGGATTCGAGCTTTTTAGACAAAGACTTTATTCGTATTAGTGGCATGGTTATGGTTGCAGCTGGGGCAATCCTAGCCTTTGTTTTTCCGCCTTTGGCTTTGATGAGTGTAGTCGGCGGGATAGTTGGCTGGGTTTCAAGCTGGTTTGAGTCACGCCATGAGAAGCGACACAAGGCTGTCAAAGAGATCTCAAAATCTTTGAGATCTCAAATAGAAAAACAACACAAAAAAGTTATTGACCAATCAGAAAGAGATTTTGAGAGCTATTGTCAATCTATTTCAGTTGCTGTTGACAATTATTTTGAGGAATTAACCCAGGGCATTGACGAAATAGCAAATCAACTCAAGTCTGCTCAAGGTAAACTCTCAAGCACAACCAGATATCTAAATCGGGCTTATGCCAAGCGAATCACTGATTGGGCGTCTGACCAGTATGAGCCTTTGACTGATATAGCCATCAGCAAAAGAATTCGCAGGACAGACCGTGTTTTTGGTCACAGCTTCTTGATTCAAACCACTTCTGAGTTGCCACTGACTAAGTCTCAGAAAGAAATCTGTAGAATCTTGCAGGAAGAAATTTCGATTCAATCTATTAATAGTCAACTTTAAGGTAATTCTATGACCCAGAAAAATACAACACTTAAAGCTGCCGATATCGCTCAACGATTTAAATCTTCATGCATTCAATTTGATGCCTTACTTGTTTCAGGAAAGTCTCAGGAGTTGACTAATATTCGGCAGAAACTCCATGATGGGCTCAAGGAATACAAGAAACAGGGAGCATTAACGGTTGCTTTTGTCGGTCAGTATAGCGCAGGAAAATCTACTGTAATCTCAGCCTTGACCGGTCGACGAGATATTTACATAGATGCCGACATTGCAACAGATAAGATAGCTTTCTATGACTGGACTGGAATTAGGATCATTGACACACCAGGTATTTTTACTGATCGACAAGATCATGATGACATAACATATGATGCAATCGAAAAAGCTGATTTATTGCTATTTTGTCTAACTGACATGCTGTTTGATGCAATTACTGCTGAAAACTTCAAAAAGCTAGCCTACGATAAAGGCTATCGGTGGAAGATGATGCTTGTAATCAATAAAATGTCAGCTAGCGCAGGAGAGGAAGCCCAAAAAATATCCAGCTATAGTCATAGCCTATCAGAAGCCCTCAAGCCTTATAAACTAACTGAATTCCCAACTTGCTTCATTGATGCTAAAGATTATTGTAGTAGCGTCGATAGAGACGATGAGCTTTCAGTTAAATTTGCCCAAAGAAGTCGTTTTAGTACGTTTATAGAAGAACTTAATAAATTTATTGAGCGTCGATCATCGCTTGTTCGACTCGATACGCCTGTCCGAATTGTTTTAGGTTGCATTGATGATGCCCAAATTGGTTTCGCCCGAAACTCTGACGAAGACACGACTTTTCTAGAAGTACTTTTGCGGTTGTCTCGGCGCATTAATAAAGAGCGCGAACGACTGCGCACCCGAGTCAAAAGCATTATGCTGGAAATGTCAGCAGCAATTATTACTGAAGGAGTCAATTTGGCTTCAGCAGTTGGAGATGAAAAATTTGAAGATCTCAACAAGCAGTCGGAAATCAGTGTTCGCAAGCATTATGAGAAAGCTGGAAAAGCTTTAGAAAGTGTAATTGAAACAGCAATTCAATCGATTCAGAATGAAATTGAGACTGAACTGCAAAGTAATCTCACTCAAGCATTTGTTGCTCAGATTAATTTCGACCAAAAAATTAATGTTGAAATCCCAGATCAGAAATTTGATTCTCAGCAAATCGGGCAACAAATTGCTTGGTTGACGGGTATTGCAGAGAAGGCAGGTGTTCAGCTAGCAGCATCTTCAGCTAGAGGATTTATTTCTACAGCGAAGAGCGGTCAGGCTTTCTTGCGTCCAATGGATGCCGCTGGAAGTGCTACTCACTTATTTGTGCTTGAAGCTGGGAAGGTAATTGGCTTTAAATTCAAGCCCTGGCAGGCAGTAGGAATTGCTAAAAATATCGGCAACGCCGCAATGTTTTTAGGCCCAGCCTTAGCCGTAATATCTATAGGGCTTGATATACATACCATGCACCAAGAACATGAGCATGAAAGAAAAATGGCTGATGTTCGGCGTGATATTACCAGTCAGTTCAAGGCGATCGCTGTTGATCTCGAACAGCAAATTGAAGGGCAACTAAATGAGTTTGAAACCCAGGTCTATGGGCAGCTTGAACAAAATATTTCTGAGGCTCGTCAGCAAACGGAAACAGCCATGGCAACTTCTAATACTGAGTTGTCACAGCTTGCTACTATCAGACAAGAGTTTGAGTTAATCCTTCAAGAGGTTCAGAGGGCTGCAACTCCTTCAATACTCTAAGGTCTTGTTTCTATTAATAAGAAATCTGCCAGATTCCGTCAACTTCCTATGTAACTAGGAGCTGTTGTATGCAAATCACAATTCAGATCTACTTCTTGCCCATATGAGAACGTTATAACCGTTTTCTCAGTCATCATCAGGTAATGTCAATATCTCATCTTGAATCAGATCTGGCAAATCTTCAGTGTGAACATGGAGATGGGAAATAGAACCTGTGAGATCAGCCAGAATATCTCCTTTTTGATCATCAGTCAGGTTAGCTAGCTTCAATTGGCTTAGCAAAAAGACAACTTTTTCACACTCTTCCCCCAACTCTGACAATAGAGTCGATAGGGTTGAATTGACTTGTAAGGGTTGCTGAATATTAGAAATCATTTTCCTCGCCTCAACCGCCTTGCGATTGTTCAGCCTTCTTTCGTTTTGCACGGGCATGGATGGCTGCCCAGTCGAATACTTCTCCCCAGGCTGCCGAGGCTAGCGTGGCACAACATCATCTAACTGTAGAGCAAGCTGAGGCAACAATAGCGAATCAATCGCTTCACCCAGTCGATACCGCCGTTGTTGGTAGTCTTCGCCAACCAGCCGACACACCGTAAACGTAGGCTGCTTAGGGCTGCCAATAAACACCCGCCCGCCCAAACCTCGATAGTCCACAATCCAATATTCTGGTATGCCAAACAGGGCATACTCCTCCACCTTGCGGGCATAGTCCGTTTCCCAATTGGTGCTTACCACCTCCACAACCAGCTTTACCGAAGTGCCCAGGGTAATCACAGGCTCTCGTTCCCACAGTGGCTCATGTACCAGGGCCGGTTCGTCAAGCACCACAACATCCGGGCGGCGAGCCGTGGCAACATCGGCAAACGGGCGCAGCAGGCAAGTGCGAGGAATCACCCACGGATGGCCCTGGCGATCAATTTCAATGCTGAGCTGGCTGGCAACTTTTCCGGCAGTAGTTTCGTGGAAGCCGGTAGGTTCCATGTCTAGTAGTTCTCCGTCTGCCAGTTCGTAGCGGGGGTTATCGCCATAGCGGGCGAGAAATTCGTCAACACCAAGTACCAGCGACGATGAAGTTTGAGTCATAGGGAGTACTCCCAGTACCGAGCCGTCATAAACCAATAGTAGGGAATCAAGAGATATTCAACATCAAAAGCCTTCGTCTCGGCAGTTGGGCAAATTCTGATACATCAAAGTGGATCTTTTCGGGCTGAAGTTTCTCATGTCCCAGGCTAAGTCTTCGTCTGACGCCCCAGAGGGCAGATGCCACCCAAACGGAAGACAGCTCAAAATTCTGACCGTGCGATAATTGAAGGGCAGGCCAGAGCGGCCTAGCGAGGTTTAAGGAGACATGCCGTGGCTAGCCAGATTATCAACGAAACTCTCCAGGCCTACCGAGCCGATTTAGATAGTCTGCTAGGGCGGGTGCAGGCCCTGGCCAAAGATATCAACAACCCCGACCTGCAACTCACCACTCACAACCTGCGGCGCAACATCAACGAGCCGTTTTTGTTTGTGGTGGTGGGCGAGGTCAAGGCGGGCAAAAGCAGCTTTGTAAATGCTTTGCTAGAGGCCGAAGTCTGCGCCACCGACATTGAACCCTGCACCGACTCAATTCAGCAGATTGTCTACGCTGAGCAAGAATTTGTCGAGCAGGTAGAACCCAGCCTGCGCAAGATCGGCCGACCGATCCCGATCTTGCAGGAGATTTCCATTGTCGATACGCCGGGCACCAACACGGTGGTGGATGAGCACCAGATCATCACCGAGCGCTACATTCCCAACAGCGACCTGACGTTCTTTGTGCTGTTTGCCAAAAACCCCTACCAAAAGAGCGCCTGGGACTTTCTCGATTTTGTCAGCGCCGAGTGGCGCAAAAAGGTGGTGTTTATCTTGCAGCAGGCCGATTTGCTGCGCCCCGCCGACCTGGCAACCAACCTGGAGCGGGTGAAAGAATATGCCTATCAAAAGCAGATCAAAGCGCCGATTATCTTCCCGACTTCGGCGACGCTAGAGCAGGAGGGCGACCGGGCCAACAGCGGCTTTGAGCCGGTGCGGCAGTATATTCAGGCGATGGTGTCGTCGGGGGAGAGCTACAAAATCAAGCTGCGATCAGTTAGCCAGACCACCCAGCAGATTATCGACTTGCTCAACGGCGATGTGGAGGGGCTAAACCGGCAGCTGGCGAGCGATCGCGCCACCGCCCAGAACATTCGCTCTAAGATTGATGCCGGTCGGGGGCGATCGCGCTACGAGATCAACACCCTGGCCGATCGCCTGGCGGCCCGCTACGAGGTGATCTCAGCCCGCATCAAGCGCGACTTTCGCGAGAGCCTGTCGGTGCTGACGGTGGTGCGGCGATCGTTCGTCGGCCTGTTTAACCAAGAGGCCTCTATGCAGGCCTGGATTGACGACTTTCAGGAGCGCTGCACCCGCGACCTGCGCGAATCGCTGGAAGAAGTGTCGAGCGAGGGGGCGCAGCACTTCGTCGACGGCATTCGTCAGCTCTTCGACGGCCTCAACCAAGACCTAGAGAGCGTCAAGAGCCATCGCCTAGAGAGCAGCCACATTTCTCTCAAGGTGCTAGAGCGCCGCCAAGAAGTGATCGACAGCGTGCGGGCCAAGGTCAATAATCTGATGGCCGACCACGGCCTGGGCGATATGTTGGCCACCCAGGCGGGCGACCTGGCCAACGAGATCGTCGGCGGCGCGGTGATGGCGGTGGCGGGCACCATTTTGCACATCATTGAGTTTGCGGTGGCCGAGGCGATCTTGAGTGCGATCGGCATTGCCTTTGCCGGGGTCGGGGTGATCGTGCTGGCGATCGGCATTCTCTGGCAGCGCAGCCGTATCATCACCAAGTTTGAGCAGGCCCTCGATAACGAGAAAGTCCGCTTTCAAGAAGAGATTGCCAGCCGCCTCAACGAAAAGCTAGGGATCATTTACGAGGAGGTGGAGCGCATTTTCACTCAGTTCTACGACTACGTGGAGCGCGAAGAGGCGGCGGTGCAGCCGGTGATTGACCAATATACGGCGATTAAGCAAGAGGCAGCGGGGCTGTTTAATTCAAAGATGCTGGGCGGCGACAGGCTTCATCAGGGATAGGCCTGTAGCGTTTTGTCTAACGATTCGGTTCAGCAGCAGCCCAAGCAGCTTGCCCAAATAATGTTGACCGGTTGCGGTCTGTGAATCAATTTCCCCATCTCCCATAAAATCTTGACACGGCGGCCTAACCCGGCTTTTTTCGCTCAAGATAGAGATGAGGGAATAAGGAGACATATACCGTGGTAGCCCCCGCAATCAAGCCCCAGACCGACTCGCTACAGTACGAAGCCAAGACCCTGGCGATCGCCACCGCACTGCTAAGCGCCACCCGCGAGAAGAAAAACCTCTTCGCCCAGATGCGCGACCAGATGCGCTGGGACGACAAAATTATGGACTTTGCCATGGGCAACCCAGGGCTAAAGGTGCAGCTGTTTCGTTTCATCGACGCCCTGCCCGCCCTGCGCAGCAAGCCCGAGATCGCCCGCCACCTGCAAGAGTATCTGTCGGCAGACGAGGTGGAGTTGCCCAATGCCTTAAAGGGCTTGCTGAACTTTACCAATGCCGACTCGGTGCCCGGCCAGCTCGCCGCCACCACCGTCGCCCCGGCGGTAGAGACCCTGGCCTACCGCTACATCTCGGGCGAAACCATCGAGAAGGCGATCAAGGTGATCGAGCGCATGCGCAAAGACAAGCTCACCTTCACCATGGACCTGCTCGGTGAGGCGGTGATCACCGAGGCGGAGGCCCAGGCCTACCTGCAGCGCTATCTAGATCTAATGGAGCAGCTGTCGGCGGCGGCCAAAAGCTGGAAGACCGTAGACGCCATCGACCAGGCCGACGACAAAGAGCTGGCCAAGGTGCAGGTCTCCGTCAAGCTCACCGCCTTCTACTCGCAGTTTGACCCGCTCGATGCCGAGGGCAGTCGGGCCAAGGTGAGCGATCGCATTCGCACCCTGCTGCGCCGCGCCAATGAACTCGGCGTCGCCGTCCACTTTGATATGGAGCAGTATCGCTACAAGGCGCTGACCCTGGCGATTCTCAAAGACATTTTGATGGAAGCCGAGTTTCGCCAGCGCGACGACCTGGGCGTCACCCTGCAAGCTTATTTACAGGACAGTTATAAAGACCTGAAGGATCTGGTGCTGTGGGCTAAAAACCGGGGCACCCCGGTCACCGTGCGCCTGGTCAAAGGAGCCTACTGGGATCAAGAGACCATCACCGCCCAGCAAAACGGCTGGCCCACCCCGGTCTACAGCCAGAAAGTCTCCACCGACGCCAACTTTGAGCGCATGACCCGGCTGCTGCTGGAAAATCATCAGTATCTCTACGCCGCCATCGGCAGCCACAACGTGCGATCGCAGGCCCACGCCATGGCGATCGCCGAAGAGCTGGCCATCCCCCGCCGCAACATTGAGCTACAGGTGCTCTACGGCATGGCCGACAAACTGGCCAAAACCCTGGCCGACAAGGGCTATCGGGTGCGGGTCTACGCCCCCTTTGGCGAACTCATCCCCGGCATGTCTTACCTGATTCGCCGCCTGCTAGAGAACACCGCCAACAGCTCCTTCCTGCGCCAAAACCAGGAAGACGTAGCCGTGGAGGATCTGCTGGCTGCGCCGGAGTTTGCCCCCGCAGACCTGGCGGGTGACACCATTGCCTACGGGGCCGTTCCCTTTCCCAACGCCCCCGACCTTGACTTTGCCCTGGTTACCAAACGCGCCCAGGCCACCGAGGCGCTCAAGACTGTCCACGCCCAGCTGGGCCAGCGCTACAACCCGATCATCAACGGTGAGTCTGTCGAAACGGAGGCAACGGCGGATTCGGTGAACCCGTCTAAACCAGCGGAGCTGGTGGGTAAATTGGGCTTGGCCAGTCAAGCACAGGCCGATGCGGCGATCGCCGCCGCCAAAGCCGCTTTCCCCGCCTGGGCCGCCACCCCGGCCAAAGAGCGGGGGGCCATCCTCCGCCGCGCCGCCGATTTGATGGAGGAGCGCCGCCACGAGCTCAACGCCTGGATGGTGTACGAAGTGGGCAAGCCCCTGGGCCAGGCCGACCCCGAAGTCTCTGAAGCGATCGACTTCTGCCGCTACTACGCCGATGAGATGGAGCGGCTAGACGGCGGCTACGCCTACGACTATCCGGGCGAAACCAACCGCTATCGCTACTTCCCTCGCGGCATTGCGGTGGTGATCTCGCCCTGGAACTTCCCGCTGGCGATCGCCACCGGCATGACCGTCGCGGCCCTAGCCACGGGCAACTGCACCATCCTCAAGCCCGCCGAAAATTCCGCCGTGATCGCCGCCAAGATCGCCGAAATCTTGATCGAAGCGGGTATGCCCCCCGGCGTGTTTCAGTACCTGCCCGCCCGAGGCTCCACCGTGGGGGCGCACCTGGTCAACCACCCCGACGTGCACCTGATCGCCTTCACCGGCTCCCGCGAGGTGGGCTGCCGCATCTACGCCGAAGCCGCCCAGTGGCGACCCGGCCAGCGCCATCTAAAGCGAGTGATCGCTGAGATGGGCGGCAAAAACGGCATCATCATCGACGAAAGCGCGGATTTAGACCAGGCCGTCCAGGGCGTGGTCTACTCTGCCTTTGGCTACAGCGGCCAGAAATGCTCGGCCTGCTCTCGGGCGATCGTCGTGGCCTCGGTCTACGACACCTTTGTTCACCGGCTGATCGAAGCTACCCGCTCCCTCAACGTGGGCGAGGCGGTCAAGGCCAGCACCAAAGTCGGCCCCGTGATCGACGCCAATGCCCAGGCCAAAATCAAGGAGTACATCGAAAAGGGCAAGGCCGAAGCCACCCTGGCCCTGGAAATGCCCACCCCCGTCGATGGCTACTTTGTGGGGCCGACGGTGTTTACCGATGTGAAGCCCGACGCTGCGATCGCCCAGGAAGAAATCTTCGGCCCCGTGCTGGCCGTGATTAAAGCCCAGGACTTTGACGATGCCCTGCGCATCGCCAACGACACCGACTACGGGCTGACGGGCGGCCTCTACTCGCGCACGCCGTCGCACATCGAGCGAGTGCAGAACGAGCTGGCGGTGGGGAATATCTACATCAACCGGAGCATCACGGGGGCGATCGTCTCGCGCCAGCCCTTCGGCGGCTTTAAGATGTCGGGGGTTGGCTCTAAGGCGGGTGGGCCAGACTACCTGCTGCAATTTCTAGAGCCGCGCCACGTCAGCGAAAACGTTCAGCGCCAGGGCTTTGCGCCGATTGAGGGGGTCGATTAGTCTCAAGACCAGATCCCTGGGTTCTTTGAGAACCCAGGGATCTTTTGCCAAGACAGACGTCTCTTAGATTAGCAATGCCAGAAGTTACGCGATTTTACGGGATTATCATCAAGATTTTCTTTGGCGACCATCCGCCGCCTCACTTCCACGCGCTTTACGGTGAATATAACGCATTAGTAGGCATCGAATCGCTAGCGATCATAGAAGGTGACCTGCCCAGCCGTGCCCAGAAAATGGTGATTGATTGGGCAGAACTGCATCAGCAAGATCTCCTCAACATGTGGAATAACCAAGATTTTCGTAAGCTACCCCCGTTGAAATAAGCGCTTCACTCGTGATGAAATATCCTAAAATTTACAAAGCTGAGGCCATTAGCGATCGCATTCTCAGAGTCATATTCACCAACCAAGATGTCAGAGAGTACGACGTTACCCCGCTGCTAGACAACCCGATGTTTGCCCCTCTCCGGCAGCCAGGGTTCTTCAGAAGTTTCAACCTTGAGCCTGGGGGCTTCGGCATCGTTTGGAACGACGACGTTGATCTCAGTGAGTACGAGCTGTGGAAAAACGGAACCATCGCTAAACCTGGAGTTGGCCTTAGCGATGGAATCTAGCCATGAAGCCCCCCATGCAAAGCTGGCGGTGCCGTGGCCCCAGCCCAAATCCTTCTGTGCCCTACAGATTTGGGCTGGGCCGCTGGGGCGATCGCCAGCGACCTAGGCCTGAGTTACACCTAGGCCTGAGTTACTACATGGCGCTGGGTCAGCTTGTCGAGCTGCTTCACCAGCAGACTGAGGAAGAGACCCACATCGGTGACCACCCCGGTAGACTCTAGCGAGCCGCGATCGGCCAGCTTAGTCACCACAGCGGGGTTGATATCCACGCACACCATCTTCACGCCCGAGGGGGTCATATTGCCCACGCCGATCGCATGGAGCATGGTCGACAGCATCAAAATCAGATCGCAGCCCTCGATCAGGCGGGCGTAGTCGGCCTGGGCGGCGATCAGATCCATTTTGGTGTCGGGCAGGGGGCCATCGTCGCGAATGGAGCCAGCCAGGGAAAAGGGCACGTCATGCTTAACGCACTCGTAGAGCACCCCACGGGTGACCACCCCCTGCTCAACGGCGTTGGCAATGCTGCCGCAGCGGCGAACGCTGTTGATCGCCCGCAGGTGGTGGCGGTGGCCGCCGCGCACCGAGGTGCCCTGCTTCATATCGACCCCGAGGGAGGTGCCCAGCATGGCCTGCTCAATATCGTGGACTGCGATCGCATTACCCCCCAGCAGCGCCTGCACATAGCCCTCGCGAATCAGCCGCCCCAGGTGGTCGCCGCCGCCCGTGTGAATCACCACCGGGCCAGCCACCACGGCCACTCGGCCCCCCTGGTCGCGCAAACGGCGCAGATCCCACGCCACCTGCTCAACGATTAGCTCGACCCGACGCTCGCTAGAGACCCCTGAGCCCATAAAGCTAAACTCTTCGGTGGTGGCCGCAGCGCGGCTGCGGTCTTTAGTACTGCGCACGCTGCGAATGCCGTCATAGCCGACAATCACCTGGTCGCCCACCGCCAGATCGCGCAGCAGTTTGCAGGTGGCCACCGGCTCAGACTCTGCCACCACAATCACGCCGTCCATGCGCTGGCCCTGCACCCGCGCCCACTGGCCCCGCACCCGCACCTCGGTGGGGTAAATGGTCGAGCTGTAGAAGTCGTCAGGGGCCACCCCGGCCTGGGTGATGGAGACCAGGTGGACATCCTGCTGTTCAGCAGGCAGGGCCACCGCGCCCAGGTCAATCAGCTGGGCCATGATCTCATCCATTACCTCGCGGTCTGGGGCCGAGACGCGAATCTCGGCCGACGAGGTGCTCTGGCGCTGCTCGCCCAGGTCAAAATTCATCACCTGAAAGCTGCCGCCCCCTTCCATAATTAGATCGAGCGCCCGGCTGACCAGGCCCGAGTCGAGCAGATGCCCGGTCATGGTGACGGTGCGGGAGATAATTCCCTTGTCTCCAGCCGGTTCGGGGTGCAGTGGCTCAGTCACCCTCAGGGTGAGGCACTTGGCCGCGCCCCCGGCCTTGAGGAACTCGGTCAGGGGCGTTTCTACCACCTCAAAGCCGATCTCGGTTAGCCGCGCCTTTAGATCGTCGCTGGCTTTGTTCATGATCACGGTTTGCCCGATATTCACCGAATTGCAGGCAAAGTTGATGGCGTCGGGTTCATCGATGGCGATGCGCTTTTCGGGGGGTACCCGCATCTCGATCAGGCGGTTTGAGTAGGCGTCAAAGGCGGCGGGGTAGTAGAGCAGGTAGCCGCCGCTCAGGGGGCAAAAGCAGGTGTCGAGGTGATAAAAGCGCTCATCCATTAAATGCAGCGACAGCACTTCGATATTGAGCCACTGGGCCACCAGCCCGTGGGAGTCTAGCTCGGTGCGAAAGCCATAGCCCGCCCACAGCCAGCGCCCCTCGCGGTCGAGCAGGGCATCGCCCGCTCCCTCAAAGGGCAGATCCGAGGGCAGGGTAAACACTTCGTGGCCCTGGGCCTCAAACCATTCCTTGAAGAAAGGCTCTTCGCCCTGGCGCTCAGGGTGCAAAAAGCGGCTCAGCACCACCTGGCTGCCCAAAATTAGCCCCGCATTGGCGGCAAACACCATGTCAGGCCAGCCTTTCTGGGGCTTAACCAAATCGACATTGGCGCGATCGGCAATGATTTGATAAAGGCCCTGCCACTGCTCCTGGGCGGCCTCCAGGGACGATCGATGAATGTTGCCCTCCATCCAGGGGTTGATCACATAGTCCACCTCGTAGTGGTGGGGGGCGCACATGAGAAAGCGAATGGAGGAGGTCATAGGAAAGGTCGGAATTAAGGAAAGTGAACGCAGACAGACGGGGCAAACCAGAAACTTCGGAATATCCTAACCATACTGGCGATGGCCATAAACCAAATCCAAGCCCACAACGGGGAGTTTTCCCGCAGGCAAAACTCCAGGTTTCGAGCTGGACTAGGTACCAAACAAAGAGCGCTGGGGCCAACATTTTATTCTAAGCCCTCAGCGCCGCCAAGTTATTCAGTTGTCATGAGTCCTGTAAATTGTGCCAGTCGCCAGGCAGCTATGCTACTGGTCGGCGGGCAAATTGGTGAAAAAGTGAGCCTCGGTTAGGCGGTTGCTAGTCATAATCGCGCTGGTCAGTGTGCCGTGGCGTAGACGACGAGCCGTGGCACTCTGGGAATCATCACTGGTGGCGGTAAGCCCAAAACCATACCCCAAGCCATCGGGCGATGTGACCGGGGTTGACACCCGCACTGGCACCAGAGAAGCCTGCGTTATTAAATCGGCCGCTTCAGCCTGGTTGCCCGAGGAATCGAAGCCGACGGCTAGCATGAACGCCGCTAGGCCAATCAGCAGGGCGAGACGAATATCGATAATTTGCAGTACCTGAAGGGAGACGTCTTGAACCGATGTCCAAAAGCTAGTAGATGATTCAGTATCGTTCAGCAAGGTAAAGCTCCTGTGATAGTCGTGCCCTGATGCAGAGGTCTGCTGGAGCTAGTCGACGGCCCAAGCCACCCATATTCTTCAGGATTCCCACCGATGTGCCCGAGAAAGCCTAGGCGCTATTAGTGGGTTTGCTTAGTTAATGTTATACACATAACATTACAAAGTCACAAGTTGTTACGCTCTTTTCAGAGCTGCTGCAAGACCCAAGAAATTTCCTCAAACTCTTATACCCCATGACTTTGAGGGGATCGGCATTTCCGTTCTTAAATTTTTGCGGACCATAGAGTTTTGCCTATGGTTCGCGCTGTTGAGTCAGCCCCGCGTTTGCTAAAAGCAGGGGCTGTGGCCTTTGGGCCTCTTGGCTAGATCTCATCTAGCCAGAGGGAGAAGATCCAGCCGCCTTCGATTAGCTCTGACCAGTTGCCAGATTCGCGCCCGGTGACGGTGACAATGGAGCCGTTGGGCACATCGCGCAAAAAGCCAAACTCGGTGCCGGGGCCGTCAAACACAGAGGTAGAGTCGCCGTCGGTCACCACGCGCATCTGGCGACTGCCGGCGGGGGGCGGGTC
>QBMN01000094.1 GCA_003241845.1 Shackletoniella antarctica
TGTCTCGGTTGCGCGGTGATGGGCAAATTCCTCCGTTGCCGGATGTGATTAGAGCCATGACATCAAGTCTGCGACCGATAGACAGCCTTACCTAAAGCCCAAGCTATAGCTCGTGGGCTACCAGCACTTTTTGAGAAGTTGCGATTAAATATACTCGCGAACCGCTTGTTCTAAAATCGTTAGTCCTTCATCTAGCTTTTGGTGGGTAACGGTAAACGGTGGGGCGATGCGCCAAACGCTGCCCACGCCCGGTAGGGCAGTAATGTTCATGCTCAGCCCTAGCTCAAGGCAGCGGCGGGTAATAGCGGCACCTTATTTTTAGGTCGGGTTCACGGCTCGCTCGATCCTTAATCAACTCTACCCCCAGCAGCAGCCATCGACCGCGCACATCGCCGCTGTTTTCTGGCTCCCGCTGGGCCGCTTTACCTAAGTCTTCCATTAATAAGTAATAAGTGTAAGCCACGGGGCAAAAGCTTCACTCAACCCAATCTTTCGCACGACTCACAGCCTTCATCCACATAGAGAAATTCTGTTGAGCTTCGGTCTGTCCAGCCCCTGGTTCAAACACTCTATCAATGGGACGACTCTCGACTAGGGCGCGATAGTCGTCCCAGAAACCAACCGCTAGGCCCGCCGCAAAGGCCGCCCCCTGGGCGGTGACATCGAGCACCTGGGGCCGCTCCACCGGAATGCCCAGCACATCGGCCTGGAACTGCATGAGAAAGTCGTTGTTGCAGGCCCCGCCGTCGACCTTGAGCTGGCGAATCGGGGTGCCCGCATCCTGGTTGACGGCATCGACCACTTCTTTGACTTCATAGGCGATCGCCTCCAGCACCGCCCGCACCAGGTGCTCGCGCTGGGCACCCCCGGTCAGGCCAAAAAATGCGCCGCGAGCGCTCATATCCCAGTGGGGGGCACCGAGACCGCTGAGGGCAGGCACAAAGTAGACGCCGTTGTTGTTGATCGCTTTTTGGGCAAGAATTTCAGTCTCGGCGGCGCTGGAAATCAGCTGTAGGCCGTCGCGCAGCCACTGAATGCAGGCCCCGGCGGTGAACATGCTGCCCTCGATCGCATAGCCAATTTTGGGATGTTTGGCGTCGCCATTGGCCTCAGACCAGGCCACGGTGGAGAGCAGCTGGTTTTGCGATCGCACCACCTCATCGCCAGTGTGAGACACCAAAAATGCCCCAGTGCCGTAGGTGCATTTGAGCAGACCGGGGCGATCGCAGCCGTGGCCATAGAGCGCCGCCTGCTGGTCGCCAAAGATGGCCGCAATCGGTATCTCCACCCCCAAAACTGATTTATCAGTATGGCCAAACACCCCGATGCTGGGCTTGATCGCAGGCATCATGTGGGGCGGAATGCCGAACAGGTCAAGCAGGGTGTCATCCCACTGGCCGCTGGAGATATTTAGCAGCATGGTGCGGCTGGCATTGCTGTGGTCGGTGGCATGTACCTGCCGCCCGGTCAGGTTCCACAGCACCCAGCTGTCCACCGTGCCCGCTAGCACCTGGTCAAAGTCTACCGGCGGGTCGGTCTCTTTCTTGGCCTGTTCTAGCAGCCAGGCCAGCTTGGTGGCCGAAAAGTAGGCGTCGAGGACTAGGCCGGTGCGATCGTAGATTTCCTCCGCCTTGCCCGCTTCGCTCAGCTGGTTGCACAGGGGCGCGGTGCGGCGGTCTTGCCAGACGATCGCATTGGAGAGGGGCCGCCCGGTGCTGCTGTCCCACAGTAAACAGGTTTCGCGCTGCACCGTCAGGCCAATGGCGGCAATATCGGTCGGCTTCAGCCCGGCTTTAGAAATGGCCGACCCCATGGCCCACTCGATTTCTTCCCAAATTTCGCGGGCGTTGTGCTCAACCCAGCCCGGCTGCGGGTAGTACTGAGTTAGCTCGCGGTAGGCCTGACCGGCGATCGCCCCCTCCCGGTCAAAGATAATCGCCCGGTTGCCGGTGGTGCCCAGATCCAGGGCCATGATGTAGTTAGCAGTCATCTGTATCTTTGGGTTTGCAGCGCCAAAAGCATAGCAAACTACGCCACACCCTGCCCCATCCTGAAGACAGATCTTTAGATAGGGCTGCCCCAATTGCGTCAATCGCCTGACGTAAACTGAGCAATAAAATCAACCGTAGAGAGCACTGTAAAATCTACTCCCTGAAAATCGCTGGCATCACGCGTGACTAACGCATCTAGGTTGTCAAGAAAAGCACAGGCCAGCTGCACTCCATCTTCAAAATCGTGCAGATTTAGAGCTAAGGCTCGCTGAATCACCTGAGAATTTATGGCACAGAGGTTCAGCCCCAGCATTAGTTTAGCGATGGCCTGTAGCGCCACATCTCGCCCTTGCAGCTTTCGCACAATATAGAAAATATTTGTAACTGTAGTTGCTGCAATATAGCCCTGGATTTTACCCGATTCAACTAAGGCAAAGAGGGTGGTCGCTGCTTCTACAAAAGGCTGTCGCTCCAAAATAATATCCAACCCAACGTTGGTGTCGATTAAAACCCTCATTGATATTTCTTAAGATATTTCTCAATGAGATAGTCAGTATAGTCGTCAACAACTGCTGAATCTGTGGGTGCTTTCCCAGCGGGGTTGGCAATGCCCCTGAGGCTGGTGAGGGTGCCCGAAGGAACTGAAGACAAGCAGGCCTCTTTGCCCTGCTGCTGCCCAACCTGTTGTTGAACAAACTGAGTGAAGACCAGGACGAGGCTAGCTTTTTCTTCAGGCAGGGTTTTTACCAGTTCGTAGATGGTCTCAGCTGTGCTCATGACGCCCCCATGGATCGGTCGCTTCTACTATGATGCTTCAAACCCTAACCTTCGGCCCAGCCCACCTCTAAAGTTCGGTATCCCCCTCCCCCGCTGAGGGGGCAATTGTGAAACAATTTTGAATATATTGACGGGATATTACCCCCTGCTGTTGCGCCCAATATTGCGTTTATGAGGCTTGCTCCCTTGAAAGTATTCTGGATACCCCTGAAACAGCTAGTGGTGACGGTGCTGACGGCGGTGCTGATGCTTGTGGGGGCGATCGCCCCTCCTGCCTATGCCCAAACCCCTGCCGCTGAGGCCATTGGCGGCGAGAGCTTTGTCGCTGCCGCCGTGCGCCAGGTTGGCCCGGCTGTGGTGCGTATTGACACCGAAAAGACGATCACTCGCCAGGCACGAGATCCGATCTATGAAGACCCTTTCTTGCGCGATTTCTTTGGTGGCGGCTTCCCTCGCCAGCCCCAGGAAGAACTGCTGCGGGGCCAGGGGTCTGGGTTCATCATTGACGACACCGGCAACATTCTCACCAACGCCCACGTGGTCAACGGGGCCGATCGGGTGGTGGTCACCCTCAAAGATGGCCGTAGCTTTGATGCGATCGTCGAAGGGGTAGACGAAGTTACCGATCTGGCCGTGGTCAAAATTGACGACGGTGAGGATGATTTGCTGCCCGTGGCCAGGCTGGGCGACTCTGACGCGGTAGAGGTGGGCGACTGGGCGATCGCCGTCGGCAACCCCCTGGGCCTCGACAACACCGTCACCCTGGGCATTGTCAGCACCCTCAAGCGCACCAGCAGCGCCGTGGGCATCCCCGGCAAGCGGCTTGAGTTCATTCAGACCGACGCCGCCATCAACCCCGGCAACTCTGGCGGGCCGCTGGTCAACCAGCGGGGCGAGGTGATCGGCATCAACACCGCCATTCGCGCCGACGCCATGGGTATTGGCTTTGCCATCCCGATCAACAAGGCCAAAGAGGTCAAAGACATGCTGTCTCGGGGCGAAACCGTTATCCACCCCTACATCGGTGTGCAGATCGCCAACCTCACCCCTGAGCAGGCCCGGCGCAACAACGCAGACATCAACTCTGGCCTAGTTTTGCCCGAGGTCGATGGGGTGCTGGTGATTCGCGTGCTGGAGGGCACCCCCGCCGCTGAAGCGGGTCTGCGCCGGGGCGATGTGATTTTGCAGGTAGACGATAGCTCTATTCGCAGCGCCGATGAGCTGCAAATCAAGGTTGAAAATACCAAGATCGGCGACACCCTAGAGCTAAGTATTCAGCGGGGCGATCGCCCCATGACTGTGAGCGTCAAAACCGCCGAACTGCGAGAGCAAGCCGATTAACCCCCGTCCCCTCCAGGGAGGGGACATCCAGTATCCAAAATTCTTTAATTAGGAGATAACTTCCATGCAATCCACTGAAGACACCGGCACCCGCAAAATTCTCTCCGCCGTTAGCCACGGCGCAATTTTCTTCAGCACCTTTGTGCTATCGATTGGCGTTCCCATCGTCATCTACGTTCTGTCCAATGACTCTGTAGTGAAAGAAAGCGCCAAAGAATCGATCAACTTCCACTTCAACGTGTGGCTATATAGCGTCATCTTTGGTCTGTTGACGTTTGTGCTGATTGGTTGGCCCCTGCTGGCCATTCTGTGGATTGCGCAGCTAGTGCTGCCCATCTTGGCTATCATCCACAGCATTAGCAAGACAGATACCGCGTACCGCTATCCGCTCATCTTCCGCCTGTTCTAGGGCGATCGCGCTATTTCTCCATCGCCGCCGCCCCCTGCTGATCAATGATCGCGCAGGGGGCGGCATTCATTTGACGACCCCGTACCGTGGGTTACAGCATTTCCCCTGTGGTCGGCCTGGGCAGACGGTGGAAACCCACGCGACCCATCCCCTCTCCACCGAATCCACCCCTCGCAATTTTTTCTGGCGAAAGGTTATTAAGTGCGATCGCACATCACGCTTCATTGCATTCCCCCGCCACCTCCCGCACTCCGCAAGACAATAGAGGCAAGGGAAACGGTTGCGAACTGATTGCGTCACGAACGGGTTGAGAAAAACCAACCATCCCTAGAACTGCCCGAGAGGTGCCCTGCGCCAGGAGGATATCGCCATGCTGCCCCTCATTCTGACTTACCACGACTCGCTCTATCTCGCGACCGAGATCGGTGCCCTGGTGCTGTTCCTCTGCTGGCTGACATCCCGCCTAGAGCACCATCGCCATCAGCACCCCTAGACCGCCGCCTGGATCAGTTCGCGACCGTTACCGGGAGGACACTTATACCGGGAGGAAACCCATGTACCAAAAAATTCTTGTCGCCCTAGACAACGGCCCCACCAGCCATGCCCTATTTGCCCAAGCCCTAGAGCTAGCCCAGGCCACCGAAGCCGCACTGTTGCTGGTACACAGCCTGTCAAACCAGGAAGAAAGCAGCCCCCTGCCCATGTCGGGCAAGCTCGACAGCATCTACTGGGCACCGGGTACCGAGCTTGACCTCGAGGCCTGGCGGCAAGAGTGGGTGCGCTACGAAACCGAGAGTTTGGATCGCCTGCGCGGCTTTACGGCCACGGCCAATACCGCTGGCGTCAGCACCGAATTTCGGCAGCTAATCGGTAACCCTGGTGCCGCCATCTGCAAAGCCGCCCAAGCCTGGGACGCTGATCTGATTTTCATGGGCAGCCGAGGCCGCAAAGGGCTGGCTGAACTGGTGATGGGCAGCGTCAGCAACTATGTCATGCACAAGGCCCCCTGCTCGGTACTGGTGATGAAGGCAGAGGCCCTTGAAGCCACCAAAATTCCTGAGATCGCTGGAGTTGCCAGATAGGCATTTTAGACTTGCGCTATTGGATTCTAGATTGAACTGCACCTGCCTCCTGGAGAAACCCTTCCCCAGGAGGCATTTGGTATGAAAAGCGGTTCACATACGAACCGCCTGCCTGAAGGCATATAGAAAAATCACCACCATGCCCCCGAACGGGATCCGAAGAAAACGGCAGCTAGAAGAAGATGTAACAATTTGTGATCTTTTCTTCAAATATCCCTGGGGAAAACAGAGGCAAAACGGTGGAAAAGCCACCGATTTAAAGGGGATAACCTCCCTCTCGGGGTAGCTGTTGCCTTAGTCACTTCCACGGGTGTGGAAACTGAAGCCAGTTCCCCAGGTCTTTTCCCCAACAGCGTTAGCAGTAAAACCTATGCCTGGCAAACGCTTCAGCGGTTCTCCCCAGTTTTCACAGGCCCTTCTACTACTACGATCTTTTAAATTTTTCTCTTTCCGGAGGGCCGACCTAACTTAACAGGGCAGCGTGGGGAGGGCCAAAAAAGGGTGATAGGATGAACGCCCAATCGAAAAGTAACTTCTTTTAGAAACGCCAAGAGGCTCTCCCAGCAAAGGATCCAGCCTTTCAAGATCCTGCTAAAAGAGCGCTTTAACCGGGAAACTATGGCAAAGGTGAGATACTGCTAATACGGCATCGGCAAACCCCCACAGACGGGGTGTCAGTGCTGGTATTCCGGGTCAATTGCGTTTCTTTTTCTCCGTTGCCATGAAGTTTATCTGCCCCCAGAACGAGCTGAGTGCCCAACTGTCGTCGGTCAGCCGCGCCGTGTCGTCGCGCCCCAGTCGGCCTGTGCTGGCCAACATTTTGGTCAAAGCCGATATTGAGAGTCAGTCGGTCACCCTGGTGGGCTTTGACGAGGTGCTTGGCATCGAAACCCGATTTGCCGCCCAGGTCGAAGAACCCGGCACCCTCACCCTGCCCTCTAAGCTCTGGGGCGACATCGTCTCGCGCCTAGCCAACGAAGACATCACCCTAGAATCTGAGGGCGACAGCACCACCGTTACCCTGACCTCATCCTCGGGCCGCTACGAGGTGCGGGGGCTGAGCGCCGAAGACTATCCCTCCCTACCCACGGTGGAAGATGGTGAGGCGATATCGCTCTCGGCTGAAGGACTGCTCAACGGGCTGCGCGGCTCGCTCTTTGCCACTAGCGGCGACGAAACCAAGCAGGTGCTCACCGGCGTGCACCTGCTCTCTGAAACTGACGCCCTAGAGTTTGCCGCTACCGACGGCCACCGCCTGGCCGTGGTGCAAACCATTGACGAGTCGGCCTCCGACACCCCGGCAATGGATGTCACCGTGCCCGCCAAGGCCCTGCGAGAGCTAGAGCGCATGATTCAGGGCTATAGCTCGAATGAGCCGGTGGCCCTGCGACTTGACGAAACCCAGGTGCTGTTTGACCTCGGTGCCCAGCGTCTCACCACCCGCCTGCTCGAAGGGCAGTACCCCAACTACCGCCAGCTGCTGCCGAAGCAGTTTGCCCGCCAGGTAACGGTCGATCGCAGACTGCTAATGGCCAGCCTAGAGCGCATCGCCGTCTTGGCTAGCCAGAAAAACGACATCATCAAAATTACCCTTAACCCCGGTGAGCAGAGCATTGCTCTCTCGGTAGAGGCCCAGGAGGTGGGCAGCGGGCGCGAAGAACTGCCCGCCCAGATCACTGGCGACGAGCTAGATATTGCCTTCAACGTGCGCTATTTGCTAGACGGGCTGAAGGCGTTTGACACTACCGAGGTGCAAATGCAGTGCAATGCGGCCACCAGCCCAGCGGTGTTTGTGCCCCTGGGGGAAACCAAAATTACCTACCTGGTCATGCCCGTGCAGATTAGAGGGTAGTTACAAGGCACGGCTCAGTACCGTCCCTTGTAGGCAGAGTTCGAATAGATTTGCAAATAGGAGGTAAACCCAGGCTAAACAAAAGGACAACGGGCAAGAGCTTCAACCTTCTTGCACCGCTGTCCTAATGATTGTGATATCAGGCAGGCTCAGACATCTCAAGGCGATCAACCTAAGTCTGAAGCCTCACCAACCTAGTAGAGCTTTAGAGGTGTAAACTCGCAAAGCATATAAGGCAGCATATCATGGCTGCTCCTGCTTTATGATGCGGATTTTATATTCTCAAAAGACTCTCTAGAAACAACAAGTTGAAAATTTGTTCTTTTTGGAAAGAAAATAATGGTTAAGAGAAAGCAGAGAAAGCACGATGAAATCTATATTGCTGTTGAGCAAGAATTTCTTGATTATTTGAATAGACGGTCAAGGAGATTATTTTTGCAGGATTTTTGTAGGCCTGAGCTTATGGATGTAGCGAGGGATTGGGCTATTGCAAATCAGGTTAATCCTCGTCAATTGTGTCCCCAGGCGCATGATCAGATAAACCTTAAGATCCAAGGTATGACAGCTAAGGAAATAAGGCGGTTACTTGGAATTGGAGATAGAGAGCTGATTCGAGATTTTTTCGATACAGATGTTCTCACCTGGTATTCTCTGATCAATGTTGCTGCTATTAGCCTTATAGAACGGGGTCTGGATCCAATAGCTGCAGTGGATAAAGCCTGTGAAACTTGTTTGCCTCCTAGCTATGTTCCATGTCCTGCTGTTAAGCAAACAAGCATTCGCTTGCAGGGCTTGGATATAGCAAATCGTGTGAACAAAAGGAAGCAAAAAGTCGTAGAAGTTCAACTTGAACTTTCTTGGAATAAAGAGGCTTCATAGCACACAAGCCACAGCATTAGGATGCTCTTTTGATAGCATCCTAATGCTGTATAGATTCTTTTATAGCGGTTTTCATTGCTATGGAATATGCTCAAGATTCCTAAAACTCAGTCTGACAAGGGTTTTATCCTATATTTCGCAGGTTGAGACTGACCAAAGGACGAAAGTTTAAAAGCTTTATAGAACCAGTATCCTGAAAGCAGAGCCTGTCTCGACTGAGTCTCATTGATGAGATTGACTGGCTTATTTAGTAGTAGCTGAAAGTGATTGAAAGCCTTTTTTGGCAAGCCTTTCAAAAAAAACTTCAAAACCCCTGTACCACCTGTAAAATGTCGATTCTATAATCCTGACTCAGTATAGTAACTCTATTGAGATCAGTTGGCCATGTGCTTGGCAAGGTAGATGCTAAGCAATCTACTTCAATGAAACAAGCAATTGACCATAAATGGCATGAATTAGTCCAGGCTAGGCCAAAGCCTTATATTTTCTGGGAATTTATTGAAGAAGAACGTAATAGATTCCTCAAAAACATGTTTTGGGGATTTGATTTTTCTCTCAGAAAGGAAGACATGCTCCCGTCAACAACACCTTCAACCGTCCGACTCGCTTAGAGTAATTGTCATCCTCTTGGGGCAAAGTCCACATAAAGTGAATGTGGTCGGGGAGCACAACCGCTGCTGTAATGTCAAAGGGCATTTCAGCTTTAACGGTAGCTATAGCCTTGCGCAGGTGTTTGACGTTGTCGGGTTTTGCAAAGATTTGCCTGCGATTGAAGGTGACCAGGGTTAGAAAGATTGCCTCGCCGGGAGTGTAGGCGCGTCGGTAGTCGGGCATTTGGGGTTGTGGAAGAGAGTTTAAGTTAGTGTTCCCGATTGGCTGGTGATAGCTGAGTTGTAGGGTGGGCACTGCCCACCCTACAACTTATCTTTGTGACGTGGCGATGGGCAAACTAAATCCATGCTGTGGCCAAAATCGAAACCCGTGAAGCTCAGGGATGTTGTCAGTCGCCTCGCGATTGATCCTCGAAAATTGATAGACTACGCCCTCGATCCAGAGAGCTTAAAAGGCGCAGATAAAGCCCTGGTATTTCGTCAGCACCTCGGCTTTACCAAAGAAACCTTTCAACCACTCCTGGCGCAAATTGAAGCCCAGGCTTTAGATGCCGAAGCCATCCCAGGCGTTGAAGACCAGCATGGCTGCCGGTATCAAGTGGATTTATCCATAATAGGATTGAAGCCAGGCCAGCAGGAAACGGTACGCACCGGATGGATCGTTAAACCCGGTGAAGACATCGCCCGACTGGTTACCCTGTATGTTCGGAGGCGCAAATGATACAACCCGAATTACTAGACGTTGTCGAGCTTCTGGCTGATCATCCCGACGTTCAGCTACAGGCTGGTGACCAGGGTACTATCGTCGAAGAATATGATGACTGTGCCTATGAGGTAGAATTTTCTAACTCTCAGGGAGAAACCATAGCCCTTCTGGCCCTTAAGCCTGAGCAGTTTGTTGTGGTTTGGCAGAATGCTACAAAGGCCTGGATTCCCTTAACTGATCGCATTGCCGCCGTATTACAGGAACTACCACAAGACAGACAACAGCAAGTCTTGAATTTTGCCCGTTCTCTTCATAAGACCCCAGCTTAATCGGGCAATTCCCACTCTACTGTTCCTTGGCAGGCGTATGCCGAATCACCGAAACATAAACCACCGCCAGGGTAAGGCGTTGCTAATTGGGCTGATTTAACGTAAAAGCCAGTCCGCCAAATAAAGTCAGCCAGCCCACCGGGCCAATGGCTAACGCGATCATCTGGCTCATTCCCCTATAAGCCGCAAACGGCAGGGTAATGCCAAGTGCACTGGTCAACCCACCCAGCACCGTGCTGGCCATCAGATACACCCCAAACCCGCTCGCCTTAGCAGCAGCCATCGCTCCCCCTATCAGCTAAATTTGTAGTCTTGACGCTGTACTAGGCTCAGCTTGCATTCACCAGAACAGAAAGCGATCGCATAGCACAGCCTAGTTGCGCTTCAGCGCCAAGGCGGGCTTGTACCCATTGACGAAAGGTCTTGACCCAGCTGGTTTCGCTATTTTTTGCCCGATGCCTAGGCTCGACCTACAATAAAACCAGCATTGGAGGCCAGCCATGGCACAATTTAGCCGCACCTGGTGGGGCAAGAACTTTATCACTGCGATCGAGCGCCTGACCGATTCGGGGCGGTTGCAGCGGGGGCGCTCCTATGCCAGCGGCGGCAAGGTCAAGAGCTTTGAGATCGACGGCGGCTTGGTCACCGCTAAGGTGCGCGGGTCAGTGAACCCCTACTTTGGGGTGACGAAAGAACCGCTCTACACCACCACCATCGACTTCACGCCGATCAGCAAAGCCAAGTGGGCGGCTGCGATCGCCCTCGTCGCCTCCAAAGCCAGCCTGATCTCCCGGCTGCTGCTCAACGAAATCCCCGACAGCATCGAAGACAGCTTTGAGACCCTCGGGCTAAACCTGCTGCCCGCCAGCGCCAAAGACTTTAAGACCCAGTGCTCTTGCCCCGACTACAGCAACCCCTGTAAACACATCGCCGGGGTCTATTACCTAATCGCCGCCGAGCTAGATTGCGATCCCTTTCTGTTGTTTGAGCTGCGCGGCCTGCCCAGGGAAGAGCTCAAGGCCGAGCTGGCCAAATCGCCACTGGGGCAGGCGCTCTCGGCAGAGCTGTCGGCCCAGCAGCGGCCCCCGGTGCCGGTGGAGCGCTACTACACCCAGCCCCAGACCGTTGAGGCTGCGCCCCCCAGCCTGAAAGAATTTTGGCAGGGGGAGAAGCGCCTGCCCCAGACCATTGAGGTTGCTACTCCGTCAGCGGTGCCAGCGATTTTGGTCAAAAAGCAGGGCGATTTCCCTGCTTTTTGGAGTCGCGACAACTCGTTTATCGAAGCGATGGAGAGCCTCTACGATCGCGTACGCAGCAAAAACAAAGACCGCCTCTAGAAAGTAGGTTTCAGCAACCTCAGATCTCCGCAGCTAAGATCCCAGGGTTTTTCTCAGGTTTAGCAACAACGTTGGTCAATGGTTAGAAAAAATCCTGAAATCTGGATCGATGCCGCCTCTATACAGCTCTAGCAAAGATCGCTACGGGAACCCGCTTGTAGGCCGGAGTGCCCGATCGCACCTCAATTCGCGCCTTCATCAGCACGTTGGCCTCGGGGTAAAACATCAGCGCCGCGCCTGATCGCACCTCCCCAAAAATAATTTCAATGTCGTCGAGCTGCCCGGCGTCCCCCCGCACGCTCACCCGCTGGTGTTCGGCAAAACCTGCCTGCTGGGCATCAATCGGGTGCATCAAAATGCATTGGCGATGGGGCATACCGCGATACTCATCGGCCTCTTTGTAGACCACGGTGTTGTGCTGGCCGTAGCTGCGCCCGGTGATTAGCGCCAGCACCAGGGCAGGCTGCTGGGTATCGGGCAGGCCAAAGTCTTGCAGGGTGGGCAGGGTAAGGTTGGGCAGCGGCGTGGGCTGCATTTCGGCCTTGCCCGAGGGCGTGGGGAACTTGGGTTCTAAAAAGATTCGCCCGCCAATGGTGAATTCGGTGTTGGTGTCGTCAATCTCGCCAATCTTCTCGTAACCGGGAATGGTTTGGGCGATCAGCTGGCGCACATAGCGGGTGTCGTGCAGCCGCCGCCAGTCGATGGGTTGGTCGCCGTGGAGGCGGTGGGCCAGCTCCGCCAAAAAGTCGACCTCTGAGACCAGATCGGCCCCCTTGAGGTGGGTCTTGCCGGGGCTGTTAAGCCGCACAAAGTTGTTGCCCGATTCCACGGTGGTCTTGTGGGGGTTCTCAAACCGGGCGAAGACCGGCACGATGATGGTGTTTTGCCGAGCCAGGCCGTGAAAGTGGCCCTGGTTGGGCTTGGTGGCCAGGTAGATAATCGTGTCAATGTTGCCGAGGGCGCGCTGGGCCTGGGTCAGGTCGGGGTTGGCGGCGTAGAGGTTGCCCCCCAGGCACAGCAGGGAATCGACCGCGCCGCGATCCGCCGCTTCGATCAGGGCGCGGGCATCGTAACCGGGTTCTCGCCGGAGAGATTTGCCCAGTAGTTTCTCTAGCGCCTCGCGAATGCTGTCTTTGAGGTGGGCTATTACGCCCATAGAGCCAAAGCCCTGCACGTTGGAGTGGCCGCGAACGGGCATGAGACCCGCGCCGGGTTTGCCCACATTGCCGGTCATCAGGGCGGTGTTGGCGATGCTAAAGACGTTGTCAACGCTGTTGACCTGGTGGGTGATGCCCATGGCCCAGGCAAAGACGACGTTCTGGCTGCTATGAATCATCTCGGCGGCGGCAACAATCTCTGGCAGAGAAAGGCCGCAGGTGGCGGCGATCGCCTCCCACTCGGTGGCCGCCACCTGATCGATCACAGCCTGCCAGTTCTCGGTGTGGGCCTTGAGGTAGTCAAACTGCACCCAGCCCCGCTCTAGCAGCACCTTTTGAATGCCCACAAACAGGGCCAGGTCGCTGCCGGGGATCGGCTGCAAAAACAGCGAGGCGATTTCCTGACCCTGCACCAGCCGCAGCGGGTGGGCCGGGGAGCCAAACTTGACCAGACCCACCTCTTTGACGGGGTTAATGGCAATGACTTTGCCGCCGCGATCGCGCAGTTCAATCAGCTCATTCATCAGCCGGGGGTGGTTGGCCGGGGCGTTTGACCCCACCAGCACCACGCAGTCGGCCTGGCGCAGGCTCTCTAGACTGACCAGCGAAGTGCCCGTGCCAAACACCTTATTCAAGCTGACCGTTGAGGGGGCGTGGCACAGATCAGAACAGTCGGCCAGGTTGTTGGAGCCAAGCGCCCGCACCATCAGCTGGAGCAGGTAGGCGGCCTCGTTGGACGATCGCCCCGAACTGTAGGAGGCTACTCGCTCTGGCGGCAGCGAAAAAGCGGCGGTGGTGAGCTGGTAGATCTCTTCCCAGCTAATTGGTTCGTAGTGGTCAGCCCCGGCCCGGCGAATCACCGGAAAGCTGAGGCGACCGAGGCGATCGGCCTCTCGGGAGGTGAGCGCTTGCAGCTCGGTGATGGTGTGGCGGGCAAAGAAATGGTCGCCCAGGCCCGGTTGCAGCTCTGCCGAAATAGCCTGCACGCTTTTCATGCAGCGCTGGAGCGGTTCTTCTAGCTCGTTGATAAAGCCGCCATTTTGCCCCCCGGTGCCCCAGGAGCACGACAGACAGGCGCTTTTGTGAAATAGCGTTTGCCAAATCTGTGGCCCCTGGGGCGACAGGGTCTTTTGCGCCCAGTACTGAATCACCGGCAGACCGCCGCCGATGGCGGGGGTGTTGTCGGCGGCGGCTCCGGCAGCGATCGCCGCCGGAGCCTGGCCCTCGGTCTGATCAAGTTGGGTCATGGTCAAAATCTCACAACAGCCGCCATGTCATCACTATAGCGAGGGTGTCAGCGGCGAGAAACTCAGCCAAAAGATAGAGAGTGCAAACTGTCTCCGAGGGCAATCCCAGGCCCCTGGATTGCCCTCGGATTGCCCAGGAATGCAGGAATGTCTCCGCCCGATTTAACCCTACTGACTCATAGCGATGGCCATCATGCTTAGGACATTGGCCCCTGCCAGTGGCAAAAACTGGGACAGCGCAAGGGCGCATAGCCATCGCTCCAGGGGTGTAGGTCATGTCCTAACCGTTCTGGCGATAGTTATACCTGCATTTTTTATCAATTCACCTATGCCCATGGGTAGCGCGATTCTCGTTCCGAGACATTGCATGAACGCCCAAACCGAGCGCTTCGAGAACCGGCGGTACCCAGGGGGTTGATGGCTGCACGGCAGCCGAAATTGGGCCATACCTAGGTTTGCGGCTCAGTTTCCACCGCATCTACCGGTATCTGGCCCGCCGCGTCGGCCCGCAGGGCGTTGATGATGTGGATATTCGCCTTGGGAAAGGGGTATTCCTCAAGGGTGTCGAGGGTGACCCAGCGCACCTCGTCGCACTCGATGGGCTGGGGGTCACCGCTGACGTGGGTGCAGCGGTATACGTTGAGGGTGACCTTAAAGTGCGAGTAGGCGTGGGTGACGATGCAGAGGCGATCGCCCACCGCAATCTCAATCCCCAATTCTTCTTGAATCTCTCTGGCAATGCAGGCTTCTACCGTTTCGCCCGCCTCGATCTTGCCGCCAGGAAACTCCCACAGCCCGCCCAGTAGACCCTCCTGCCTGCGGCGATCAATCAAAATTTGCGCCTGGTCATTCCAGATCACGGCGACGCCAATTTGCTTGTGGGGCAGGGGGCCTTTGGCTTCTGACATGGGCAGCTCCAATTGCATATTGCGATTATAGGCTTGGCAGTGGGCCTGCCAGGGGCAGCGATCGCAGGCCGGATTGCGCCGCGTACAGAGCGTTGCCCCCAGATCCATCATCGCCTGGTTAAAGTCGCGGGGTTTTTTAGGGTCGAGCAGCGATTCTGACAGCGCCCACAGATCCTTTAGCGCCCGGTTGGGGGGCACCGGCAGCGCCACCAGCCGGGCCAGCACCCGCTTGACATTGCCGTCGAGAATGGCGTGGGGCAGGTTAAAGGCCGAGCTGAGAATGCCCCCGGCGGTGGTTTTGCCAATGCCGGGCAGCGTGGTGATGGTCTGGAAGTCTCTGGGAATTTCGCCGTGATGCTCACTCACAAGGCGCTGGGCGGCCTGGTGCAGGTTGCGGGCGCGGGCGTAGTAGCCCAGCCCCTCCCAGGCTTTGAGCACCGTTTGCTGGTCGGCGGCGGCAAGGGCCTCCACCGTAGGAAACTGCTCTAGCCATCGCCGGTAGTAGGGCAGCACCGTCTTCACCTGGGTCTGCTGGAGCATGATCTCCGAAATCCAGATGGCGTAGGGATTGTCGATGTTGCGCCAGGGCAGAGTGCGGCCCCAGTCTGCGTACCAGGCCAACAGCGCCCCCTGTAGCGCCCCCCGTAGCGTCCCGACAGGAAAATCCGGCCAGGGCGGAGTCGCCGGGGCCGGATTGGGGGAAGGAAGGTGCTGGTTTAGAGCCCTCGCTGCGCTGGTTGCGCTGGTTGCGCTCGTTGTATAGGAGGCCTCGGTGTCGCGCGCGATACCGCTACGGTCGAGGCTACGGGAGGAAGATTGATGGCGTTTGCTCACTCAGTCTCAAGGGACGATTCAGCCGACATCAGCGAGTCCTCAAAGGTCATGCGCTGTTCGGCACCCCGCAGAAAATACCCGCTCATCATAGCAGAGGCCAGCAGACGGCCCAGATTTTCGCGGTTGGTGGTGATTTCTACGTCGAAGTGCTGGGAGGGCAGCCCGCCGAGCAGCCCGATGATGTTGTGCTCCATCATTTGCTGCACCTCGGTCGAGGCCGGGTTAGAGAGTTGGGCAATGGTCTCAGGACTCATGCCGTGGACATAATGCATTAGAGCGTTGGCATGCTCAGAATTTTTGACGCCGCTGAATAGATCTTGTGCTTTACCGGAAGAATTGCTCACAGTGGATACCTCGTTTGGCTGGCAGTGCTGTTGCGATCGCCTGGGTCTATCAGATTGAGCTGGATGAAAGTATTGTTCCCCCCTCGGGGGCGTAACCTTACTTTTTGTTGTTTGGATCACTAATTACTATCTACGTCGGCGTGATCGATCGTTCCGTAAACCCATGTATTTAAGTTAACAGTCTCGGTCTAGCCCCTGGGTAGGTAGAACCGTACTGCTTAAGGAGGGGTTTTGCCCCGCTAGATTGCTCTAGATGTTGTTCTGTGGATAGATGCTGGCGCTGAGATTAGCCCGCAAGCTGAGTGTTAGGCCAAGCTCAAAAGTGAAATTTTACTCGCAGGCAACCCCTATAAGTTTCTATAGGCAAGTTCCTACAGGCAAGATATAGCTCCCGATCTGAACTGGGTAGAACCCTCTCAGCCAGGGCTCAGGCAGCTTAAGGTAAACATCATCTTGCGGTGAGCCATTTCTGTCACAATTGCCAACAATGTCCCTAAAATCCTCAAAATGACCCTTTCTTCCCCAGCGGCCCCGGTTTTGGCTGCCTTTCTGGCGAATGCCGATCTAATCGCCCAGTACCAGGCCGTGCGCCACCTCAGCGCCGCCCTCTGTCAGCCCCTCGAAATCGAAGACTATGGCGTGCAGGCCATGGCCGATGTCAGCCCGCCCAAGTGGCACCTGGCCCACACCACCTGGTTTTTTGAAACCTTTCTGCTGCGCCCCTACCTAGAGGGCTACGCAGAATTTCACCCCGGCTACGGCTATTTGTTTAACTCCTACTACGAGGCGGTGGGCGATCGCCATCCCCGGCCCCAGCGCGGCCTGCTGTCGCGGCCCACGGTAGCCGAGGTCTACCAGTACCGCGCCCATGTGGATAGGGCCATGGAGCAGCTTTTGCGGCAGGCCGATCACCCTGCCGTGGCAGAGCTAACCACCCTCGGCCTGCACCACGAACAGCAGCACCAAGAGCTATTGCTCACCGACCTCAAGTACAACCTGGCGCTCAACCCCCTGCGCCCTGCCTACCGTCAGGATGTCGCCCCGGCAAAATCCATATCCCCAACGCCGCTGGAGTTTGTAGGTTTCCCCGGCGGACTATACGACCTTGGCCACCAGGCCCCTGGCTTTGCCTTCGACAACGAAAGCCCCGCCCACCGGGTCTACCTGCAAGACTTTGCCCTGGCCAACCGCCCCGTCACCAACGGCGAATATCTCGAATTTATCGCCGACCAGGGCTACCAGACCGCCGCCCACTGGCTGGCCGAAGGCTGGGCCATGGTGCAGAGCGAAGCCTGGCAGGCCCCCCTCTACTGGCAGCAGCGCGACGGCGACTGGTGGGTGTTTACCCTGGGCGGCATGAAGCCCGTGAACCCCGCAGAGCCCGTGTGCCACATTAGCTACTTTGAGGCCGATGCCTTTGCTCAGTGGCGGGGCGATCGCCTACCCACCGAAGCTGAATGGGAAGTCGCCGCCTCGGGGGTAGCCATCCAAGGCAACCTTCTCGCTGCCGACCATCTGCATCCCCAGCCGGCCTCTGGCAACCAAAAACTTCAGCAGCTCTACGGCGATGTTTGGGAATGGACCCAGAGCGCCTACCTGCCCTACCCCGGCTTTCGCCCCGCCCCCGGTGCCGTGGGAGAATACAACGGCAAGTTTATGTGCAACCAAATGGTGCTGCGCGGCGGCTCCTGCGTCACCCCACCCGGCCACATTCGCCCCAGCTACCGCAATTTCTTTCCGCCCAGCGCCCGGTGGCAGTTTAGCGGCCTGCGGCTGGCGAAGGGGTGAGTGGGCGGGTGGATGGGTAGGC
>QBMN01000095.1 GCA_003241845.1 Shackletoniella antarctica
AGTGAAGCCTATGCGGCTCTGCTCAGCGTGATTGAAACCTGTCGCCGCCGGAACCTATCCCCCTGGCCTTACTTAGCCGAGGTCATTGCGCTCAGACGCAAAGGACTACCGGCTCCTCCGGTTCCTACGCCCCTATCTCAGGCCGCTTAAGCAAGGTTGTCTGCCGGGGGGGGGAGTGAACCTTTACGCTTCGTCGGTCTGTTTGTCTCTAACCTGAGATATAAATTGAGTAAACCTAGGGCTGAGGTTGATCGGCCTGGGATGGCCACTTGCTAGACTAGCGGCTGTGCAGCAACAGCGTACCCAAGAGCGTGTAGACCTACCGTGACCGTTAAAGAATCAGCCCCCACTCTACCCTCCGTAGCCCAGCCCCCAGTTCAGCCCCTGGTTTATTTGATCGAAGATGAAACCCAGACGGTGCTCGACTGGGCCGCAGCCGTCGCCCAGTCAGACGATACCTACTTTCAGCGGGGGCAGCAGCTGGCCCGGCGGCTGGGTGCCCACTACCGCCGCGACGGGCTGACCGAGTTTGGCTTTTGGACCCCCGCCCTGGTGGCCGACATTATTCAGTCGGAGCGCACCCTGGAGCTAGAGATGCTCACGCCGCTGCAGCCGATTGACTTTCGCAACCCGCAGCAGACTCTCAGGTTTCAGCGCGATCGCCTGCCGGTGATGCAGCAGGGGGAGTTTGTCTGGGCGGTGGTGGCCGGGGTCAAGCCGGGCAGCGGCGATCGGGCCGGGAGTTTTTACTGGCTGCGCTACGTCGATGCCGAGGGGCGGCTCAACTACATTCGCGACTCGCTGGCCTACTCGCTGCCCTACGGCGTGTTTGCTCCCGCCGAGGTTTACGACCTGCGGCGGCTTCAGCAAAAACGGGCCGACCTGGGCTACCTGTCCCGCAGCGCTGCTCCCAAGGGCGGCCTCGATCCAGAAATTCCTCGGGTGCCCGCCCCCACCAACATTCTGCAAATTCACATCAAGACCGCCAGTGCCGAGGGCAGCCTGGAGGGGCTGACCCGCATTTACCGCCGCATTTCTGACAAGCTGGCAGCGGGGGAGGCGCTGACCCCGGCAGAGGTTGCCTACACCGGCTACGACGCGGTGCAGCTTTTGCCGGTGGAACCCACCATTGAGTATCGCCGCGAAGACACCAACATCGAGCATGAGTTCTTCGCCATTGTCGAGAACGGCAGCAGCGAGGCCCTCAGCGCCAACCTGACCATTACCCTGCGCCAGCCCAACACCCAAAACTGGGGCTACGACGTGCCGATCTTGGGCAGCGCCGCCACCAACCCCACCATGCTGGGCAGCCTGCGCCCCGACGAAATGGTGGAGTTTATCGCCACCCTGCACACCTTCTCGGCAGGGCCAATACAGCTGATCTACGACCTGGTTTATGGCCACGCCGACAACCAGGGGGTAGAGCTGCTCACCCAGCAGTTCTTTAAGGGGCCAAACATGTATGGCCAAGACCTCAACCACCAGCTGCCCCAGGTGCGGGCCATTTTGCTCGAAATGCAGCGGCGCAAGATCAACACCGGGGCCGACGGCATTCGGGTCGACGGTGGGCAAGACTTTCGCTTCTTTAACCCCCTCAGCGGTCGGGTCGAGCAAGACGATGTCTACCTGCTGGCCATGAGCGACGTGGTGCAAGACATTCAGGGCTATCGGCGGCGGATGTTTACCATTTTTGAGGATGGCCGCCCCTGGCCCGAAACCGGCTGGGAAGAAAAATCGACCTACCGAGAACTGATCGACGCCAAGCCCGGCTCGTTTCAGTGGGGGCCGCTGATCTTTGCCCACAACACCCCCACCCTGAAGGGCTTTTGGGACCGCAAGTGGCGGCGGGTGTGCGAGGTGATCTTCCAGGGCGACCACTGGATCACCGGCTGCGGCAACCACGACACCGTGCGCCGGGGCAACCAGATTGACCTCGATGCCGACATCAACTGGAACCTGGGCAAGACCCTGCCTGAGGCGCTCAACCGGGCCTACAACAACTCAGCGACGCTGCTGTGGGTGCACGGTTTTAGCCCCGGCCTGCCGATGGATTTTCTCAATGCCAGTCTGGAGACCCCCTGGGGTTTCTTTCGCAACACCGATGATCGCTACGGCGTCAAGGTGGTCTCAGAAGAAATCGGCTTTCTCGATTGGGAAATTGAGCCGGATTTGTACCGGCAACCCCACGCCTTTTTGCAGCTCAAATCGCTTGGGTTTGAGACCCTAGATCAGCTGAAAAGGTTTGCCTATGCCCTGCGCGATGCCATGGTCGAGACCGACTACAACCTTGAAGAAGTCGCCCAGATCTGCCAGCACTGCCTAGGCAACGGAGTCGACGGCATCGCCTGCGAAGTGCCGGCCCTACAGGAACTCAACCAGCCCAGCCTGCCCAGATTTTTGGCCACCCTAGATGTGCTGATGCTGAAGCAGTTTGCCATGGCCTTTATGGAAGACTGCCACGACATTTGCAACGTGGCCTACTATTTTGACCAGGCCAACGCCGACATCTGCAACTTTGGGGCGACGCTGCGGCAGTTTCGGCGGCAGCGGCCCTGGCTGCGGGAGAATTTGATTGGCCGCGATCGCTTCAACCGCATCAGCGACGACGAGCGCACGATTTTCTACGGCTACCGGATTGAGCCGCAGCCGCCCCCAGACCGCGCCCCCCAGGAGGTGGTGATGGTGGCCCACATGGGCGGCGCACCGATGACGGTGAACCTGAGCGACTGGCTCCAGCTTGACCTGGAAGCCTGGCGGGTGGGGCTGACGACTCCGGGGCTAACGCTGTCGTCTGACCCTGAGCACCTGCGATCGTTTGAGCTGCGCGACGGCGAGGGGCTGCTGCTGGTGAATGCTGCTAATCCCTGAACTCTGCATTACGCTAAAGCTGTTAAACCTTGGCAGCTAGGGTGTGGTCTGTGGTTAAGTCGGCGGGTATGGGGTTGCGCACGGAGGCTCAGCAGTGGCGCTGGTGGCAGGCTGGGTTGGTGGCTCTCAGCGGGGTGCTGATGGCGATCGCGCTGCCGCCCTGGAGCCTGTGGCCTGTGGCCTGGGTGGGCCTGGTGCCGCTGTGGTGGGTGGTGCTGGTGACCCCTTCGGTGCCGTTGGCCGCGACCTATGGGCTGCTGTGGGGGCTGGTGTACTACGGCATGTCGCTGGCCTGGATCACCCACCTGCACCCGCTGATGTGGATGGGGGTGCCCTGGGGCAGTAGCGTGGCGATCGCCCTCTCCGCCTGGATCTTTATCGTCCTCTGGGGGTCTGTCTGCATAGCAGTCTGGGGCGGGGCGATCGCCTGGCTGGCCCGCCGCTGGCCGGGGCGATCGTTGTGGCTGGTGCTGGCAGGCACTGCTCTCTGGTGCGCCCTTGAAGCCCTGCGCAACCACAGCCCCCTCGACTGGTCGCCCCTCAGCCTCACCCAAAGCCCCAGTAATCTCTGGATTTTGCACCTGGCCAGACTCTCAGGCCCAGGGACGATCACCGCTATTCTCGTCGCCACGAACGGTCTGCTAGCTCTGGCTCTGGCAGCAGGCAGGCGGCAGACAGAACTCCCCCACCCATCCACTCCAGGGCAGACACATAGGTCTGCCCCTACCATCCACCCATCCACCCCAGGGCAGACACATAGGTCTGCCCCTACCATCCACCCATCCACCCATCCACCCATCCACCCATCTACTCCCCCACTCCCTCTCCTCCTCTCCGCCCTCGCTCTAGCCATAGCCGGCCACGCCCTCGGTGCCATTCTCCACGCCAGCACCGCCGCCGCGCCCGATGGACAAGTGCTTACCCTCGGCCTCATTCAGGGCAACGTGCCCACCCGCGAAAAGCTCACGCCCCAGGGGGTGCGCCAAGCCCTCCAGGGCTACACCGATGGCTACCTGGCTCTAGTCAATGAAGGCGTAGATGCCGTGGTGACGCCAGAAGGGGCACTGCCCCAGCTGTGGAATCCGAACTCGCCCCAGATTGCGGCCATCCTTCAAACTGTGGAGCAAGCTGGAATTCCCCTGTGGCTGGGCAGCTTTGCCCCGGTGCCGGGGGCAGGGCGATCGCAGTACACCCAGAGCCTGCTCGAAATTCGCCCCGACGGCCAGACCTACGGGCGCTACGACAAGGTGCAGCTGGTGCCCCTGGGCGAATACATTCCCTTTGAGGCGGTGCTGGGCCGATTGATCAGCCGCCTGTCGCCGCTGGATAGCTACCTGGTGCCGGGAGCGCCCCAGCAAGAATTTATCACCAGCCTGGGCCAGGGCACCGTCGGCATCTGCTACGAGTCGGCCTACAGCCGTTTGTTTCGCCCCCAGACCCGGTTGGGGGGCGAGTTTATTATCACCGCTTCCAACAATGACCCCTACCCATTTTGGATGATGGTGCAGCACCACGGGTTTGACGTGCTGCGAGCCGTGGAGAGCGATCGCTGGGCCATCCGGGTCACCAACACCGGCCTCTCAGGCGTAGTTGACAACCATGGCCGCACCCTCTGGCTGGGGGAACCCCAAACCTACCTCACCCATCGCGCTACCCTAGAGCGCCGCCAAACCCTCACCCCCTACATTCGCTGGGGCGACTGGCTGACGCCGCTGCTGCTGGGGGCGACGCTGGTGCTGGGATGTCGTAAAAATCAGCGCTGATAAACCTCGTCGAACTTGAAACCTGGAGTTTCCCTCACCCTAAATCCCTCTCCCCTCGGGAGAGGGACTTTGAAGTTTTCCGGCTCCCCGTCTCCTTTGGAGACGCTTCGCGAACGCCATCTGGGAGAGGGGCTGGGGGTGAGGGCAGAACTACGGTTCTCAATGTGGACTTGGTTCATCAGCTTTGAGGTTTGAATGGAGGGGTTAATTCAAACCTCAAAACTCACCCACCTGAGGGCGAAAGAAATCGAGCGTTGCCAGCAGCGCTCCGCCCACAATTAGCCCACAGGCCAGCCCCACCGCCGCCGTGGCCTCTGCCCGCCCAGAGGCAATCAGCAGCAGCGTGGAGAGCAACGGCGCTGCGTAGGACAGCCCCCCCAGCACCCGAATATTGCCGCGCTTCACGCCGTAGTCCCAGGTGAAAAAGGCCAGCCCCACCGGCCCCAGCCCCAGGGCGGCAATAGCGACCCACTGCCACCCTACGGGCACAACCGTGGTCTCAAACAGGCCGTGGCAGATCCAGGCCAGCACCGCCGTCGCTCCGCAAAAACCCCCCACCGCATTCGTCGGAATCGCCCCAAACCGCCGGGAGAGAATTGAGTAGCCCGCCCAGGTGAGGGCGCAGACCAGCGCCGCCAGGTAACCCGTGGTGTATTGGGCGTCGAAGCTAAAGCCCTGGCCTTTGGTGACCAGCAGAGCCGCGCCAAGAAAGCCGGCGATCGCCCCCGCCCCGTGAAACCACCGCAGCCGCTCCCCCGGCAGCAGCGCCGAAAAAAACACAATCAGCAGCGGCCACAGATAGGCAATCAAACTCGCCTCCACCGCCGGGGCCTGGCGCAGCGCCATAAAGTAGAAAAAGTGATAGCCAAATAGCCCGCCAATGCCCAGCCCCCACACCGGCCAGGGCAGCCGCAGGTGCCGCAGCACATTGCCTCCCGTCCGCACCCAGGCCATTACCCCAATTAAGAATGCGATGGTAAACGCCATCGCCGTCAGCTGAAACGGTGGCACGGTGCCGCTCAAGTCGGTCAGCAGGGCCAGGGTGGCCCACATCAGCACGGCAGAGAACCCAATCAGCGTTGGCTTTCGTTGGTTTTGCCCTGGCTCCACAGCAAACCTCCTTACCTATTATCTCGCTGTGTATTGTAGAGAAATCGCTGCCCAAAACCTCCCCAGAGCGCCTTTGTCTACCCCTTAATCGGCCCCGAGCTGCAAACTGTAGAGATTGGCGTAGATGCCCCCACGGGCCACTAGCTCGGCGTGGGTGCCCTGCTCAACAATGGCCCCCTGCTGAATCACCAGCACCTGGTCGGCCTCGGTGACGGTGCTGAGGCGGTGGGCGATCACAAAGCTGGTGCGGTTTTGCAGGAGGGCGGCGATCGCATCCTGCACCAGCTTTTCGGTGCGCGTGTCAATGCTGCTGGTGGCCTCATCTAGCAGCAAAATGCGAGGGTCAATCAGCACGGCTCGGGCGATGCTCACCAGCTGCCGCTGGCCCTGGCTCAGGGGTGTGCCCCGCTCCCCCAGGCGGGTGCTGTAGCCCTGGGGCAGCGAGGTAATGAACTCATGCACATTCGCCGCCTGGGCCGCCGCCTCAATGTCGGCCTGGCTGGCGTGGGGCGCGCCAAAGGCAATGTTTTCGGCCACCGTGCCGCTAAACAGCAAATTGTCTTGCAGCACAATGCCAATCTGGCGGCGCAGGCTGGCCTGGGTCACACCGCGCACATCCACCCCGTCGATGCGCACCGCCCCCTCCGACACATCGTAAAACCGCATGATCAAGTTGATAATCGTGCTCTTGCCCGCCCCCGTCGGCCCCACCAGGGCCACCATCTGCCCCGGCTGGGCGCAGAGATTGACCCCCTTCAGCACCCGCTGGTTGGGGGTGTAGCCAAACCCCACCGAGTCAAAGCGCACTTCGCCCTCGATAGGCGGCATCTCCGTGGCGTTAAGCGCATCTTGCAGCGTGGCAGGCTCATCCAGCAGCAGAAAGATCCGGTCTAGCCCCGCCAGCGCCGACTGCGCCTGGGTATAGAACTGACTGAGAATTTGGATGGGCCGAAAGAACTGCTGCACGTAGAGCACAAAGGCCGTCACCGTGCCCACGGTCATTACCCCCGTCACCGCCAGATAGCCGCCGTAGGCCATCACCCCCGCCGTCGCCAGGGTATTGAGAAAGTCGATGGAGGGCAAAAACGCCGCCGTCACCGCCACCGCCTGCACATTGGCCCGGCGGTTCGCCGCGTTGAGGCTGTCAAACTCTTCAATGTTGAGCTGGGTGCGGTTAAAGGCCTGGGCCTCCTTGACACTGCCAATGTCTTCTTCGAGCTTGGCCGACAGGTCGCCAATGGTCTGCCGGGTGACCCGAAACCGGCTTCTGGCCCAGCGGGAGAAGAACCCCGTGGTAAAAATCATCAGCGGCACCACCAGGTTGCTCAGCAGCCCCAGCTGCAAATTGATCGAGATCATGGCGATGATAATGCCCACCAAACTAAAGGTCTGGCCCAGCACCTGGGGAATGGTCAGGCCAAAGGCCTGGTTCACCGTATTCACATCGTTGAGCAGGCGGCTCATCAGGTCGCCCGCCTCGCTGCGGTCAAAGAAGCTCACCGGCAGACTTTGAACTTTGTCAAAAATATCCTGCCGCAGCTGGCCCAGCAGCCGCTGCACAATGCTCCCCATGCGCCAGATCTGCCCCCGAATCGCCCACACGCCGACGATATAGATCGCCGTCAGCGCCGCCAGCATCCACAGCAGCCCCGGCAGATTGCCCGCCAAAATCAGATTGTCGATCGCCCAGCCAATCAGCAGCGGCCCGATCGCCTGGGTCGTCGCCCCAATGGACACCAGCAGCAGCGCCACGGGCAAATCTGCTCGGTAGGGCGCAAAATACCGTAAAAACCGCCCCACCGTCGAAAGCTTAGGCTTAGATTCTGCTGGTTGCTGAGCAGCTGTAGCTAGGGTCATGGGTAGCCGTTCCTCTGGATGCGTTGTCGCTCTGTTACGCGCTCTTGGGTATTGAGCTTTAGCAGGTGCGCTGTTGTTCGGCCCTCTGGAGTTTTGCCCACGATCTGAGCGTCTTGCTGCATAAAGTGCTCTTCCCAGGTTTGAAGTCGGGGATTGAAGAGAAAGCTATATTCCCCGGCTTCAGGATCAAAGGAACCCAGATCACTGCCCTTGTAGCGGTTGCAGCGCCAGCAGGCAAAAGCAAGGTTATCGGCGGTAGTCGTGCCGCCATGTTTGAGGGCAATGACATGATCAACTTCGTGGGGATAGAAGCTAAAACTGGCAGGAAGCAAACAATATTCGCAGCAATCGCCTGCCCGGTTCTGCACGTCTCGCCGGAGGGCTTCAGAAATGTAGGTCACGATGCTGATTCAGTCGTCAGATGGGGGAGGTTGCCAGCTTTCAGCAAAATGATCAGGTGTTCGATGTTTTCATATTCATCCAGCTCTTGGGATTCTTCAGGGGTGAGCGTACCCTTGTCGCTGCGGCTAAGCAGATGGCGCAGGCGAGTTTGCATAGCTGCGGCGGGGCGAAATGCAGCCACCTGCTCAGGGGTAGGCTGACTCGCTAGAAAGTTAAGGATATAGCGATAAACCTGGGCAGAGAGAAGATCAGGCTGAAGGCAGCGGCGCAGTAACTCGGGCAACTGGTCGCGAATGGGACCAATGCGATCCATCAGATCATCTGGAATTTCAATGGTGAGGGTTGCCATAGTTTCCAAGGTATTTGAACAAGCTAATTGCTAAGTATTGAATGCCCGCAAGATCAAGATCAAGATGGACAGAAGGCATTGGCTGATGATCGGCTTGCTAAAACGAAGTGTAACCCAATGCCAGATGAGGGCGGTCTGCCCAATGACTTAAGAACCAACGAATATCTTAGGTTACGATTAGCTCAACAATCCCCCTGCTGCGCCCCACAGCTGCTTCCTTATGTCTTCGCAAAGACGGCTGACGCTATTTCAAACCCTGAGTGCGCTACCGGCCCCGCAGTTTGAGCTGCTGCGCTTTACCCTCAACCCGCCACCGGGTCTGGTGCCCGAAGGCGTAGCGGCCCAGGGCAACCGGGTGGCGGCGCTGCTGAGCTGGGTGGAGGGGGCGACGGGCTGTGGGCTGGAGCATCTGTATGAGGTGTTGGAGCAGCTTTTTCCGGGATTGCTGGAGGCTGAGAAAGGCGAGAGCGATGGAGGGGAACCACCGTGGATGGTGCCCTATGGCCGGAACCCTTATTTCACCGGGCGAGATCAGGTGCTGACGACGCTGTACCAGCAGCTGCATGAGGGGCAGAAGGCGGTAATTTCTCAGACCCAGGCGATTAGCGGGCTGGGGGGCATTGGCAAAACCCAAACGGCGGTGGAATATGCCTACCGCTATCGCGACGACTACCGCTATGTGTTTTGGGTGCGGGCGGGCACAGAGCTGGAGCTGACACAAAGCTATGTCGCCATTGCCCAACGCCTCAACCTGCCGCTAAAGGATGCCGAAAACCAGGATGAGACGGTGCGATCGGTGCGGGTGTGGCTGGGCCGAGAGAGCGAATGGCTGCTGATATTCGACAACGCTGACCAGCCTGAACTTGTGCAGCCGTTTCTACCGCAGGAAATTAAGGGCCACATTCTCGTCACCTCCCGCGCCCAAGATTTTCAAGATCTGGGTATTGTGCAGCCAGTGACGATGGAGACGCTGAACCCAGAAGAGGCCGTCGCATTCCTCCTGACCCGCACCGGACGCCCGCACCCCGTAGGGGCGTACCCACGTGTGCGCCCAACCCAGGGAACCGAACCCATCACAAATACCCCCATCGAATTGGGCCAATCCGACCGGATTAACCCAACCGATGGGCCAAATCCAACCGTTACGGGTTTAGGGCAATCACGTGGGATTGCCCCTACGGAATATACCGCCGCCAGCGACCTCGCCGCCGAACTGGGCTACCTGCCCCTGGCTCTAGAGCAGGCCGCTGCCTACATCGTCACCAACCGGGTGCCCTTTGCCGACTACCTGACCAGCTACCGCAAACAGCGCCTAAAACGACTGGAGAAAGCCAAACCCAAACTCGGCAACTACCCCGACTCTGTTGCCACCACCTGGGCCTTAAACCTCAAGCAGATAGAAGACACCGCCGCCGCCGCCGCTGCCCTGCTGCGCTACAGCGCCTTTTTGCACCCCGACGTTATACCCTTTAACCTGTTTACCCAGGGGGCCGCAGAGCTGGGCGAACCCCTGGCCACCGCCCTGGCCGATGCTGCCGACGACCCGCTAGAAATCTACGACCTGCTGAACCCGCTGTGCAGCTATTCGCTGATTCGGGTGGAGCCAGCTAGCCAGAGCTTTAGCCTGCATCGCCTGGTGCAGGAGGTGATTCGCGCCGACCTGGGCGATGATGCCTGCCAAACCTGGGTCGAGCCGCTGTTTAAGGCCATAAAGCGGGTTCTCCCCGAAAAAAGCAAAGACCTTGACTATGCAGATTGGCCAGTCCTGGCAGCTTTAGTCAACCACGTGCAGGAACTGGCGAACCACTGCCAGCAGCAAGATATTGCATCTACTGAGGCTGCCGATGTGTTTCATGACATGGGCACTTACCTGGTTGAACGGGGGCAGTATGCCCTGGCAAAACCCCTCTTGCAGCAGGCCCTGGAGCTACGTCAAGGTCTACTAGAGAACGAACATGAGGATATTGCTTTTAGTTTCGATATTTTGGGGCAGCTAGAGGACTACCAAGGGCGCTACAGCGACGCCGAACCCCTCTACCAAGAGGCGTTGGCGATGCGTAAACGGCTCTTAGGCGACGAGCATCCCGATGTAGCCGGTAGCCTCAACAATCTGGCCCTGCTCTACTACAATCAAGGGCGCTACAGCGACGCCGAACCCCTCTACCAAGAGGCGTTGGCGATGTGTAAACGGCTCTTAGGCGACGAGCATCCTGATGTGGCCACTAGCCTCAATAATCTGGCCCTGCTCTACGACAATCAAGGGCGCTACAGCGACGTCGAACCCCTCTACCAAGAGGCGTTGGCGATGCGTAAACGGCTCTTAGGCGACGAGCATCCCGATGTAGCCGGTAGCCTCAACAATCTGGCCCTGCTCTACTACAATCAAGGGCGCTACAGCGACGCCGAACCCCTCTACCAAGAGGCGTTGGCGATGTGTAAACGGCTCTTAGGCGACGAGCATCCTGATGTGGCCACTAGCCTCAATAATCTGGCCCTGCTCTACGACAATCAAGGGCGCTACAGCGACGTCGAACCCCTCTACCAAGAGGCGTTGGCGATGCGTAAACGGCTCTTAGGCGACGAGCATCCCGATGTGGCCCAGAGCCTCAACAATCTGGCCACGCTTTATCGCTATCAGGGGCGTTATGGCGACGCAGAGCCTTATTTGAGTGAGGCCCTCCGACTGTCTCGCCAACTGCTGGGTGACGAGCATCCCAATGTAGGCCGCGTGACTGATAACTTGGGCCTTCTCTACGCCGCCCAAGGCCGCACCGAAGAAGCCCGATCGCTCTACCAGCAAGCCCTCGCCATCCTCAACCCCAAGCTGGGGGCCGACCACCCCTGGACCGTGCGCTGCCGCGAGAACCTGGCCAAGGTAGAGAATGGTGGGTGGGTGGGGTGATGGGGTGTTCTGATTAGCGACAGAGGGAGGTTAAGGGTTATGAAAGCGTATGAGTTTGCGGGGGAGGTGATGGCCAATGGGCAGCTTAAATTGCCAGAGTCTGCCCTGGCCCAGTTGGCGGGTCATCACGCTGTCAGAGTCATTGTGCTCGTGCAAGACACCCCTGAAGGCGAGGAAGAAGCCGAGTGGAATGCCATGGCGGCTGAGCAGTTTTTGGCGGGCTATAGCGAAGCCGATGCCATCTACGACACGCTGTAGCCATGACCATCTATCAGCCAGGTGATGTAGTTTTGCTGGCGTTTCCCTTCACTGATGGCGTTCGTCAGAAGCAGCGCCCAGCCTTGGTTCTGCTAGATACGGGCGATCCAGATATTGTGGTGGCTAGAATTACCGGCCCTACACAACGGCTTTTGATGTCGCCCTTTTAGATCAAGCTGAAGCGGGTTTGCTGCTGCCTTCAGTCGTACGGCTGCACAAGCTTGCGACTCTAGAGAAAGGGACGGTTAGCCGCTGTTTGGGACATCTTTCAGCAGCTGGACTTGGCATGATCGGGCTTTAGCTGCCGCTCATAACCGCTGAGATAGCTATGCAGCAAGAGGTTAATGCCTTTAGATCACAGAGGCACCTCGGCGATGTCGGCGATCGCCGGCAGCACCATCTCGCCATCGTGGCCGTAGCGCTCCTGCGATCGCTGGCAGCGCACCGCAAAGGGGCAGTGGACGCAGTAGCCCTGGGCCGCATCTACCTTGGGAAAATCGGTTTCTGTCGCCATTTCTGTCGCCATTTCTGTCGCCATCAGTGCGGTGAGGCGATCGGTCAGCCGTTGCAGGTCGGCCTCAGTGCGGCGGTGCTGAGCCACGGTGTAAGCAATGCTAATGCTGCTGGGCAAAACGGCCGCCGCCTCGGCACCGGGGGGGGCCACAAACCAGTAGGTCATCGCCACCTGCTGCGGGGCCAGCTCACTGGTTTCTACCAGCAGATATAGGTAGAGCCGAGTTTGCCAATCTTTAGCCAGCTGGGCCGGCTGGGGGGGGCGCTGGTAGGTCTTCCAGTCAACAATTTGGCCGACCGGCCCCAGCACCAGCAGGTCATAGATGGCGGTGAGGGTGTAGCCGTTAAAGGGCAGAGTGCGGCGGTGCTCGCTCTGGCGAAAGCCCTCAGCCGCAAACAGATCTGGCGCAGCGGCCAGCAGCCCGTTCACCGCCGCATCCAGCGCCGCATCTTCGCGCAAAAACGCTTCTATGGGCAGGCCCAGCTCTCGCTGCTGCATCACCAGGTGAAACTCAGTGCCCCACCGCTGCCGCTCGGCCATGGCGGGGTCGGTGGGCACCGGCACCGGCTCTAGATAGCTGTATTGGTAGCGCCGAGGGCAGATCTCTAACAGCTTGAGGTGGCCCTGGGTGAGGGTGAGCATTACGAGGTAGCCCCAAATCCGGCGTTAGAACGTTCTGACGCCTAGTTCTACACTGCCGCCAACAGCTTATCCACGTTCTTCGCCGTCTCAAAGAAGTAGGCCGCGTTTTCTTCGGGGGTGCCGGGCAAAATGCCGTGGCCCAGGTTCATAATGTGGCCGCGATTGCCAGCCTTTTTGATGGTGTCGAGAATGCGATCGCGAATCAGATCCTGGGAGCCAAACAAAATCGCCGGGTCAACATTGCCCTGCACGCCAATGCTGGGGCCGAGGCGACGGCGGGCCTCCGCCATGTCCATCGTCCAGTCAACGCTGACGATATCGACCCCCGACTCGCCCATCAGGTCAAACACGCCCGCGCTGCCGCTGATGTAGAGAATCAGGGGGGTGTCGGGGTGGGTCTGCTTTACCTGCTGCACCACCCGCTGCTGGTAGGGCAAGGCAAAGGTGCGGTAATCCATCGGGCTGAGCTGCCCGGCCCAGGAGTCAAACAGCTGCACCATCTGGGCACCGCAGTCGATCTGGTAGCGCACGTAGGTGGCGATGTTGTCGGCCAGCTTGCCCATCAGCTGGTGCAGCATGGCGGGTTCTCTAAAGGCCATGCCCTTGATGTTGGTGTAGCTCTTTGAGGTTTTGCCCTCGACGGCGTAGGCCGCCAGAGTCCAGGGCGAGCCGACAAAGCCCAGCACCGCCGCATCGTTGCCCACTTCGCGGCGCAGGGTTTGCAAAATGGTGCGAATGTAGGGCAGCGCTGCCTCGGGGTCTAGCTCGTGCACCGCGTCAATCTGCGCCTGGGTGCGGATGGGCGGGTCGATGATTGGCCCCTGGCTCTCGACGATGTCAAAGGGAATGCCCATGCCCGGCAGCGGGGTGAGAATGTCGGAGAACATGATCACGCCATCGGGGCGAAAGGCGCGCCAGGGCTGGAGCGAAATCTCAATGGCCAGGTCGGCGTTTTCGGAGCGATCGCGAAAGGACGGATACTTATCGCGCAGGTCACGGTACACCTTCATATAGCGGCCAGCCTGGCGCATCATCCACACGGGGGGACGCTCTAGCACCTCGTGGCGGGCGGCGCGGAGCAACAAAGGTACCTGGTTCACTGCGGTCATGTGAGGCGTCACCAAATTACAAGATGTTTTGCAAAAGACAGGCTTAACAAAAAGCAGGTTTAAGCGCGATCGTTAGTCTATCACTCTGTGAGACTCTCTAATTCTTACGGGAACAGGGGTTCAGCACTTTTTATATCGCAACATTTGTATACAATCACTCCCCTCGGTCAGCCCCTAGACGTATAACAGTTGGTCACAAATTTCATCGGCAGTGAGCGCATCGAGAATGATACTTACCCGCTTGGCCACTTCGTAAGCGTTATGTTGAGGCGTAATGATAATGCCGAAATGATGTTGCCCCGTCTGCAAATAGGTTAGATGCAGTCGTTCATAATCCACCCTGTTGTGGGTCAATATGCAGCGATGCTCAGTTGCCGCATAGGTAAGTTGTTCAGGATCCAAACAGCCTGAATTCTTAGCTTCTGCCGTGGTTGAAACATCAAACCCGCGACTCTTCAGCAGCGTTGCCACCAGATTGGCAACATCTTCGTCGGTGTAGAGCGCCGCAAAGACCCGCATTTATATACCCAACACCTGACGCACAACGGGATGAATTAACTCGTCAGGAATCCGATTTCGCTCAATGTAGCCGTTAATCTCATCCTGGTTATCTAAATAAAACCCCAGGGCATCAAACACCTGAGCTAGCGTCAGCTGAGGATACTGTGTGGGAATTTCTTCGGGCGGGGTGCCCAAACGCCACAGCCCGACAATCGCCCGAACCGGGATGCGGGTAGAGGCAATGATTGGTTCACCGCTGAGAATATTGAGATTGCGTGTCACATATCGGGTTACGGTAGCCGTCATGGATTTGCCCAGTTGTTCGCGGGTAAATTAAAGAAGAATTTCAGGACAGTCGCCTCCGTCCCGTAGGACACTGTCCTGCATAACACCGGCAGTCGAATTTGCTCTGAAATGCCTGGCTAGAGGCTACCCCAAAGCTATCTCCCATTCTAGGACTGTCCTATGAGACAGTAGGACAGTTCTATCGAGCATCAGTCATCGAACCGGTTGGGTAATCGCCCTGTGAATGCGGCTTCATCGAGCATCTATTCCAGAAAAAGAAGCCCAGAAAAAGGGGCGCTTCGCCGTAGAATTAGAGACTGTGACGATTTGGCAAAACGCAGATTTATTCCCATGGACATTGTGAGCTTTTTTGAAACCCTGGCTGGCAAGTGGTTTTCTCAGCGCACCACCCACAACCTGGCCGACCAGAGTTCTCAGGCGGGGCAGTCTAATCTGCTGATTGAGTTTTTGCCCGCCACCGACAGTGACCTGGCCCAGGCCTGTGCGCCCCTGGGCTACGACCCCAGCCAAATTGCCTGCGGCCTGCGCGTCAACCAAGATAGCGAGCTCGAGGGCAAGACCCAAAAGATTCAGAGCAGCGCTCTGATGGTAATCATGGCTCCCGCCCCATCGGGGGAAGGGGTGCTGGTGCAGGCCGCCGCGTCGTCGCCCACGCTCCAGGGCACCTACCGGGTTGACGATGAGGTGCTCACCATTGTCACCCCCACCGAGACCGGGCAAATAGAAGAGCGTCTGTGGTTTGCCAACCCCAGCCTGCGCATGCGCACCAGCGTGGTCAAAGTAGGAGACATCGAGCAAGTGGCTTCGTTTTGCTCTGAAATTCGCATGGGTGCGCCCAAGCCCGCCACCTAATTAGGCGGTCTCCAGGAAAGAAGATGCCACCAGGTCGGGGCGCAGAGCCTGCGTCCTGATGAAACAGGTTGGTGGGGATGCTTTACACCAGGGTGCCTGGTGGGGGTGTTTGGCTCAGGGGTTGGAAGGTGGAGTCTGGAGGCAGAGGTTGCTCTTGAGGATCGGTGACGGCCTCTGGTGGATGAGTCGTCGGTTGCGCCTGAGACAGCGTTTGCACGATCAGCTCATTGCCGTCGCGGCCGAGGATGGCTACGGTATCGCCGGGGGTTAGCGGCGTGCCGGGGGGAGTTGCGATCGCAGTCCAGTAGACCCCTTCAAACTTGACTTGGTACTTGTGTTGCCCCTCTAAGAGGGTTTCGACCAGGGCGGTTTTATCCGTCCAGGCCCCCTCTGGAAAGGTGGGTTCATCGGCTGCATCAGAGGCCCACTGGACATCCTGGGGAGAATCAGCTTCGGGAAAGAAATCTTCTTGTATTTCTTCTGGCATTTCTTCTGGCATTACCAAAGGGTTTGATAGGGTACTGTCAACTATTGCTGGATTGCCCCACTTAAATGCTCATCCTTGGGATAGATAGTAGCGGACATAGGCTGGGGCTTGCGATCACTTGCGATCACTTGTGATCAATAGAATAGAATGTCTCCTTTGGCAGCATTGGTGAGCAGACACAGTTGGCAGGGGCATCGCTAAGTCGCTATGCTGCCCTGGAATGTGAGGACAAAAACGGCTATGGCAGGGTCTCAGATCGAACAGTGGAATCAGCCAGAACTCCAGGGCGACCCAGGGGTAGAGCCGGCGGCGACAGCGGCAGCCATTACCCTCGCCCCCATGCCTGGGCCGCTACCACGACCTCGGTGGCAGCGGCGGCTGGCGATCGCCGCCGCCATCGGTGCCCTAGGCAGCCTGGGCGGTCTGCTGCTGTGGGTCTTTCGCCCTGCGCCCCACCCCTACGTGGTCGATATTTCGCCCGCCCAAAGTCGATTTGCGATCGCCCAGGGCGAGACCCCCCGCCTGAGCTGGCAGGTAAGCCACCCCCGCCAGGTGCAGACAATGCTGCTGCGCGGCTATGCCCCCGACGGCACCCTGGTATACGGCCCCGAAGCCTACGACCTATCGCAGGGGCTGCCGGTTAACCTGCTGCCCTACTGCGACCAAACCGGGCGCATGCTCACCTGTCGCGAGGTGCCCCTCGATCTGCGCGAGCCAGGTCAGTATCGCTTTGAACTCACCCTGATGCCCGACCTGGCGCTCAATCTGCCCCCCGTGCAGGCGGTCAGCAGCCTGGTTACCCTGGCGGGGCCGGGCCAGCCCACGGTGGTAGAGCTAGCCCCCGACCAGGTGATTTATTCTGAAGCGGGCACCCAGGCGGGTGCCAATGGCGCTATGGCCCCTGCCGTTACCGATGCCGGCGTTCGCGTTAGCTGGATTGTGACTAACCCCGAAAGCCTGCAAGACCTGCTGCTGGTGGTCAAACGGCCCGACGGCACCACCCTGGGCGGGCGACGCTTTACCCTGCGCAACCCCGACAGCCCGACGCAGGTGGCTCTGCCCGAGGAGCTGCAGCCCTTCTGCCAAATTCAAGACCGGCTGATTTGCCAGGGGGTGCCCAGCGGCATGATCGAGGTGGGCCAGTACCAGTTTGAGCTGACGGCGGTGCCCATCGACCTAGGGGATGGCGAGCTGCCCAACCCCAAACAGAGTGAGGTGGTGGCCATCGAGCCGCGCCCGGTGCGCATTGCCTCATTTACTATCAACGGCAACGATGCCCAGCCCAAGTATCTGGTGCCGGTGGAGCCGGGGCAGCAAATTCCCGGCTTTCAGGTGGCCTGGCGGGTAGAAGGAGGATCTACGGCCAGGGTTGAGCTGCTGCCTGCCCCCGGCACCGTTGGCCCCCAGGGCACCCTGTCAATGCCCCTCAGCCCGTCGGGCACTACCACCGTCACCCTGCGGGTAACCGATGGCCAAAACCCTCCCCTGGTGAGGGCTGTCACCTTTGAGACCTTTAACCCCCGGCCTAACCAGCCCGTGATTATTAACCAGGGGGCCGGTGCCCCCTGGTTAATAATCACGGGCTGGTTAGGCC
>QBMN01000096.1 GCA_003241845.1 Shackletoniella antarctica
GGTCGGCCGGGGGCAGGTCGGCGGGCAGCAGTTCGCAGGCCCCACCGTTGCCGTCGCCGTCGAGGCCGTAGGAGTCGCCCGCAAAGGCATCTAGCACCACCTGGGCCTGGGGTTGGCTGGCAAAGTCACCACAGTTGCAGTCGTCATCGACGCAGGGGGGCAGGGTTGACCGGTCTACGGGGGTGAGCCAGCTGCTCACCAGCAGCGGCACGCCGCAGCCCGTCAGGCCCAGGGCCAGGGCACAGAGCCCCAGCAGCCGACTCCAGGAACGCATCGGGGAAAAAGCCATAGCCAAGCGATAGATGAATGGGTTTGAACGAGTTCAGCATTCCCCGAGGGCAGTATTCACACAGCAATACTCATGCAAATGTACTCAGATTGTGGGCGATCGCCACCCTTTGCCCTGATCCCCACTGGCCACATCTGCCCGCAGGCGCAGAGATAGAGGTTGCAGAAGGACTCAATAGCGTTAACAATGTGAACTATGGCTTGGCATATCCCCCTGCCCGGCATAGGGATGTGAAGCCTGAATTAGCATGCTCCAACATTCCTGACCAGGGGGTTTACTTCGATCAGCCCAACGGGCCGAGTTCGAGTTTCTGGGCAGGATGTTTTTAGATGGCACCCTCCTAAGCGAGGGGCCTGGCTAATGCAGCAAGATTCTTCGTTTTTAACGCATTCACTACTCATTACTAGGATGATTATGCTCAATCAAGCAATTGCCCAACTCCAGGCATGGTTCCCCGCCGCCGAGGTGCACGCCCACTGCGACGGCCCCTGTGGCGTCTACGACCCCTCCTCGGCCCGCGTGGCGGCTGAGGCAGTGGTGTCGATGACCAAAAAGCTGGTCGATCTAGAGCAGCCCGCCAGTGGTGATAAAGCCGCTGCCGTGGCATACCACAACACCTTTGCCCGCTACACCGCAATCAAAGAAGAGCAGGCCCAAATCGCCAAAGACGAGCTGCTGATTCTCTGGACCGACTACTTCAAGCCCGTACACCTAGAGCAGTACCCCGACCTGCACGACACCTTCTGGAAGGCCGCCAAGCTCTGTTCCGCTACCAAGGTGGAAGTGAGCGTGCAGCACGCCACCGAGCTGATGGAAGCTGTGCAGAAAATCCACGGCATTTTCTGGGCCACTAAGAGCCGTGACGTCTCTTGGTACACCGCCAGCTAGAGCTATTAGATGGGGAATGTGAGTCAGTGGGGTAGGCCCAGGGATTAAATCCCTTTCTGTCCTTTGACTGCTCCCATGGCCCTGTACCTAGCTCGATCTAGTGAAAAAATCTCTCGACATCGCCCCGCCGTTGCAGTTGCGCAATAGTCAACCCACCGATGTGGTGCTCTGGCTGTTGCGGCAGCGACGGCGGTTTCGCGTTGTGGGGGCGTCTATGCTGCCTCTGCTAGAGGCGGGCACCGAAGTCTTGATCAATCCCGCCGCCTATCGCCAGCAGCTCCCGCAGCCTGGCGACCTCGTGGTGGCTCACCATCCCCACCAGCCAGGGCTGCTGCTGATCAAGTGGGTAGTGTATGTAGACCCAGGCCGATGTTTTTTGCAGGGGCTAAACACCGCCGCCAGCACCGACAGCCGCGAGTTTGGTCTGGTGTTGCAGAGAGACATTTTGGGGCAGGTAGTCTGTCGGTTTCCGTGAGGGGCAGGCGGAAAATTTCGAGAAGCCAGTTATGAGAAGCCTTCAACGATGGCCATGATTTCGGTGGGCGAGTCAACCCGGTAAGCTTGGATGCCAAGGGCGCGGGCGGCGGCGACGTTGCGGGCACCATCGTCAAAAAAGGCCACGGTGTCGGCGGGGGTCTTGAGCGTGGTGAGCAGGTGCTCAAAGATGGCGGCGCTGGGCTTCATTAGGCCAATTTTGTAGCTCAAAAACAGCTGGTCGAGGGAGTCAAAGAAGTCGTAGCGATCGCGCAGCCGCTCGTAGTGGGCTGGGTTGGTGTTTGACAGCAGCGACAGGTGGTAGCGGGGCTTGAGGGTGATGAGCATTTCCTTGCAGCCGGGCAGGGGGGCCTGCACAATTTCTAGAAACTCGTGCTTGACCACCTCGGGGGCCAGGGCCAGATCAAATTCTTGTATAAAGGCGGTGGCAAAGGCATCAAAATCGGTGCGGCCACTCTCAAAATCGACGGTGCTGGGGGCACTCACCCAAAGTTTATGCAGTTCGTCGATGGCGATGGGGCGACCCAGCAGGGTTTTGACCCGGTCGAGCCACTGTAGCTCGACTAGCACCCCACCCATATCAAACACAGCGTGTGTAATGGCCATCGTCGTTGCCCCACCCAAAATTACCAGACCTACCTTACCGGGCTTTGACCCCAGTGTCAGCGTTGGCGATCACCAAGGGGGCTAGGGTATAGCGATCGCCACAAATCCTGTGACGAGAGGTTACGATTTGTCGCCCCAGGGCAACCCGAAAGCGCTGAGAAATAGCCTGGAATGACCATTTAGCAAGGGCTACAGCCCCTGCACCCCACGGTAACAACCACGCCAAAGCCCGCCTTTCAGAAAGAATAGTTCACACTGGCCGTCTGGGAAGTTCGCTAGGCTGAAGTCATTGATAGAGAACCAATACCGCGCCTCAACCTACAGCATTCCACGGGCCTACATCAATGAATACACTGTCTCATCCCCGCGCTAATATCCCCACCGCTAACCCCACCCGCTGGGTCGGAGCGGTTTTGTTTGCGCTGATGTTTTGGTTCAGCAGCAGCCTGCTGATGGATTTTGTGATTATGCCGGGGCTGTTTGTCGGCGGCATGATGAGCCAGCCCGACTTTGGCTCGGCAGGCTACGCCATGTTTTGGGTGTTTAATCGTCTAGAGCTGCTGTGCGCCGCCGTGATTGTGACCGGGCTGCTGGTCGCTCGGCAGTCTCGCTCACAGAAACCCGTGATGGCTAGCGGTCTGCTCAGCCGCTGGGCCATTGAGCTAGCCCTGGGCCTGCTGGCCCTGACCCTGGTGCTGACCTACGCGATCGCCCCCGCTATGGGTTCCCTGGGCGCAGCCCTAGACCCCTTTGCGGTCACCGTTGAGCTGCCCGCTGCCATGGCCAAAATGCACGGGCTGTACTTTGGCCTAGAAGCGCTCAAGCTGCTAGGCTGCGGCGCGCTGCTGAGCTTGCTCTACGGCGACCTCAGCAGGGCCGACACCATTTAGGAGATTTCCAGGAAAGACAATACCAGCTTTAATCCAGCGACTGCTGCCGCCGTAGGGTGGGCATTGCCCACCATTAAGAAAGCTATTTCCTAGAAGTCGCCTGAGTTGTTTGCCCCCAGCGCTCAACTTTGCGCCAAGTGGCTAGAACTCGCGTTTGTCGGTGTCGTCCATCGCTCGGGAATGCGAGACCACCACCGGTTAAGGAAACGGTCTACTACATCGGCAGTGCACCGTGGAGTGCCCCTCACCTCTTGGTGGCTACCCGTCAGCATTGGCAGATTGGAAACGGGCTGCACTGGGTCAATGATGTCACCTTTGACGAAGACTATCCTCCTCGCCGAGGCGATCATACACCTATCAACTGGGCGATCCTCAATACCTTTGCTATCACTCTGGCCCGACAACAAGGGTGGCGTACTGTCCCTCAAGCCCTGAGAGCGTGGGCGAACCAACTCCATCAGGTTTTTTCTTTTCTCGGATGAAATCACCCTGCCTTCTTAAGGGGGGTAGGGCGATCGCCATGCCATACTTTACCCGAGTTAAAATCGCGCTAACTCTTCGCTTCACGGCGGCTCTTTGCTTTGCCTCGCGTTAGCTCTTTGCTTTACTTCGCAAAAGGTTGGCAACTTTGTTTAGCAGCAGCTCAAACTCAATGGGCTTGCGAATAAAATTGCTCGCCTCTATCGCCAGACCTTGACCCGTGCTGAGAGCATCGTAGGCCGTAACCATTAAAATTGGCATGAACGGCAGATTGGGGTTTTGCCGAATCTCTCGGGTCACCTCATAGCCATTCATATCGGGCATCATCACATCCATCAAAATTAAGTTTGGAGGTGAATCGTTTACCTTGGCTAGAGCTGTTTCTCCATCGCCAGCGGTATCGACCTCATAGCCCTCTGTTTCTAAAACTGTTTGAAGCAAAAATAAATTGTCTTCAATATCGTCCACTATGAGAATGCGAAAATCGGAAGGGGTACACACGGCAAAACTTTAAATGAATATTTTGAATATATTCAGTCTATTGGGTTAACCCTACCTCCCACCTCAAACTTCAGGTACAGATTTTCCCTCTTGCACCCAAGCCAACGGCAGACAAGCAAATGGCAGAGGCAGTTGTGCAGCCCTCACCCTAAATCTCTCTCCCTGAGGGAGAGGGACTTTGAAATCCGGCTTCCTTTCTCCCTGTGGGAGAAGGGATGGGGGGATGAGGGGGCCAAACTTGCAAAAGTGGGATGCACCCGCAAGCAAATGGCAGAGCCAGCGTCCTACCGCTGAGGCTATTTTCCAGCCTGGTCAGGCTCCTGCAACGACTCTAGGGTTTGGCCAGTGGTTTCAATTCGAAAGCGATGGGTGATCGCAGCGGTCAGGCAGTAGAGCAACGCCAGCCCCCCCAGCAAAGGCGGTAACCCCCAGTCCTGGCCTATGTGCCAGAGATATCGTTGGATAAACCCTGGCATGAATGTCTGATACCAAATCCGATGCCTGCGATCGCAAAAATATTCATTATTTTCTCGCTCCACACCCCCACGGTGCTTGAGGATTAGTCCTGGGTGGGTTGACCTCGGCCTTTGTGGTGCTGTTTAACTTGATCTGGGGCGTAGTGGCAGTGGCGGTAAATTGGCTGCTGTTCGGCCCCAGGGATATTACCCGTGACGATTATCTGAGAAGGTAGGCAATGGCAGACAGTATTCGCCCCATCAACGACAACGAGAACTATGGCTCTAAAAACAGCGGCCCCAAAAACAGCGACCAAGCTGGCCACGCACTGCTCGCTAAGCAGGAGGTTGCCTAGATGATTGTTGCTAACAGTCAGGTGCCGACTAAGCGGCTCAAGGTATTGATTTTGGGCGGTGACGGCTTTTGCGGCTGGCCCACCGCTCTGCATCTGTCCAGCATGGGGCATGAGGTGGTCATTCTCGACAACCTCTCCCGGCGCAACATCGACAACGAGCTAGAGGTTAGCTCCCTCACGCCCATTGCTCCTCTGGGAGTGCGCCTCGCCACCTGGAAAGAACTCTCGGGGCGCGACATCCCCTTCCATCAGGTCGATATTGCCCAAGACTATGACCAGCTTTTGAGTCTCATTCAGCAATATCGCCCCGATGCGGTGGTGCATTTTGCCGAGCAGCGGGCCGCCCCCTACTCGATGAAATCACCCCGCCACAAGCGCTACACCGTTGACAATAACCTCAACGCCACCCACAACCTGCTCTGCGCCATTGTCGAGTCGGGGCTAGATATCCATGTCACCCACCTCGGCACCATGGGGGTCTACGGCTACGGCACCGCGGGCATGAAAATTCCCGAGGGCTACCTGAATGTGGAAATTCCCATTGAAAGCGGGGAGCGCATCGCCCAGCGGATTCTTTACCCGGCCAATCCGGGCAGCGTCTACCACATGACCAAAACCCAGGATCAGCTGTTCTTTTTCTACTACAACAAGAACGATGGTCTGCGGGTCACTGACCTGCACCAGGGCGTGGTCTGGGGCACCCACACCGCCGAAACCCGCCTCGACGAGCGGCTGATCAATCGCTTTGACTACGACGGCGACTACGGCACCGTGCTCAATCGCTTTCTGATGCAGGCGGCGATCGGCTACCCGCTGACGGTACATGGCACCGGCGGCCAAACCCGCGCCTTTATCCACATTCAAGACACCGTGCGCTGCGTGCAGCTGGCGCTCGAAAACCCACCCGAGGCGGGCGAGCCGGTAAAAATCTTTAACCAGATGACCGAAACCCATCGGGTGCGCGACCTAGCGCAGTTGGTCAGCGACGTCACCGGAGCTGAAATCGCCTACCTAGAAAACCCCCGTAAAGAGGCGGCAGAAAACGATCTCTTCGTCGAAAACCGCTGCTTTCTCGACCTGGGCCTAGACCCCATCACCCTTAGCCAGGGCCTGCTGCTGGAGGTAACTGAGGTGGCGAAGCGCTACGGGGAACGCTGCGATCGCAGCAAAATCCCCAGCACCTCCAAGTGGGTAAAGCCGCAAAAAAGTGAGGCGGTCAAGAGTGGATGAGCGGTGACCCGATGGGGGCCAGGGGTACCCCTGTTAAGGTGGCTGTCGAATACAGCAAAATCTCTCCAGAACGGTGATGATTTGCCGGCCTTCGGCTACGACCACCAGGGAGTAAACTCCCTGGCCGACTACCCCAGTCTGCTAAAGCAGACTGGGGTAGTCGGCTCCCAATCCTCTTCAGAGGATTTCTGCTTGGAGCCTGGGACTTTCAGTCCTAGGCTCAGCGGCCTGACTTTGGCGTACCCAGCGATCGCCGCCGCTACCCGGTGTCTCCCAACACACCGGGCACCGATCAGTGCCGGCTGCTTGGGTTAAGGCTGAGTGGCAGCAGGCATTTGCCCTGAGACTCCCCGCCTTTGTCTGGTAGTTCGGTCTTCCCTCCTGTAGAATTAGACGATTCTAGTTAAGATAGCAATTCAGGTTAAGGTGCCGTTTACCTTGAGTAATGCGGTTTCCCCAGGGCCTGGCCTTCAACTTAGCGCTATGTTGTCTCGGCCCGCGAGATGAATTACACATGACCTTAGACAAATATCGTCTCCGCTCTGACTTCTTGGGCACCCAAGTGATCACCCGCAACTCCGGCCAGCGGCTGGGCATCGTCAGCCAAGTCTGGGTCGATGTTGACCAGCGCGATGTCGTGGCCATTGGCCTGCGAGAAAATATTATGTCTGGGCTGGTGTCGAGCACCATGCAGGTCATGCCCATCACCAGCATTCGCCAAATTGGCGATGTCATTTTGGTCGACGACGAGACTGTGCTTGAAGACGAGATGACCGTGGCCCCCTTCAGCACCCTGGTCAACTGCGAAGTGATTACTGAGACTGGCGAACCCCTGGGTCGCGTGCGCGGCTTTAAGTTTGACGTCACCAACGGCCGCCTCGAAACCATTGTGATTGCTTCCTTTGGTTTGCCCCAAATTCCTGACCAGGTGATCAGCACCTACGAGTTGCCCATCGACGAAGTGGTCAGCAGCGGCCCCGATCGCCTGATCGTCTTTGAAGGGGCCGAAGAAAAAATGGTGCAGCTTAGCGTTGGTCTACTAGAGCGCCTGGGCATCGGCAGCGCACCGTGGGATCGCAACGACGACAGCGAATACATCATGCCGGTGTCGACCGCCAACCAGCTGCCCTCGGGGGTGCAGGTGCCCGCCGAGTTTAGCAAAGCTCGCCCCGCCACCGCCGAAGAGCGCTGGAGCGACGACGACTGGGGCGAGCCCGAGCGCATTGAAGCACCCCTTCAGGCCCAGCAGCCCGCCGAACGCTACCAGGCCGCCACCATGGATGAGCCAAGCAGCTACAAAGCCTACGACGCCGAATTTCAAGACGTCACCGAAGACGTGTGGACAGAGGAAGACGGGGGTGCCCCCTACGAGGCCAAACCTCTCAATATTCCTCAAAAGAAAAAAGTCACCGAGTACGAAGAGGAGCTGGATTACTAGAGACCTAGCAAGTCCAGAACGAGCCTAGAGATGCGGCGTAATCTCCGACTGAGCGGTGATAGACTCTTACTTCGCTTCACCGCTCTCAGCTGGGGGGGTGCTGGTGATTTCATCGATTTGGCTGACCCAAAACGTGAGCTTGTAGGGGCGGTTCAGCTCCCGCTCAATAAGTTGTTCCAGCAGGTCTACTTGCTTTGGGGTAACGGGTTCTGAAGCTCGTACCGTCAGGGTGATCTCGGGAGGGGTCGTCAACCAGCTGGTGCTGAGGTCCACCAGGGTGACGCGCTGAAAGGTCAAGGTGCGATCAAGTAAGACCCTTTTTACCCGATCTTCTACTTGATTTTGCTGTAGCAGTTGCAGAGTGCTGGCCCCGAGAGGAATGGCCAATAAGGCTGTAAACATTAGGGTAACGCCCAAGGGTCGCCGGGCGCGGCGAACCATGGCATAGCCAAACAGCACAAAGGCCACCATGCAGGCCAGGGTGATGCCGAATAGGTTGGTCATGTAGAGCAGAAAAGCCCCCCGGCTGAGTTCTAGATTGCCTTGGCCCAGCCACAGACCTACGACACAGATGGGGGGCATGAGGGCAACGGCGATCGCCGCACCCGCCACCGTACCTGCCACCTTAGGCTCAATCTTAGCCACCCCCGCCAGCGCCCCCGCCGTCACCGCAATGCCCAGATCGAGCAGGTTTGGCTGGGTGCGCGCGATCACCTCGCTGCCAAACTGGGCAATGCCGGTGGTTACACCGATCAGGGCCGATATGGCGATTGCCAGCAGAGACCCCACCATCAGCGACAACATACTGGCGCGAATTAAGCCTCTGTCGGCCTCTAAAATACCAAAGGCCGCGCCCCGAATGGGCAGCATCAGAGGCGCAATTAGCATCGCCCCAATGATTACAGCAGCGCTGTTAGAGAGCAACCCCAGGGTGGCAATGATGCAAGAACTGATCACCAGCACCAGGTAGTGCCAGCTGAGCTGAGATTCCTCCAGCAGATCTTGGCGCAGGCGGGTGAGATCGCCCGCCGCCACCGGTCGCCGCATCGGGGCGCAGACTGCCTCCACGTGAGCCGCTGCGACCAGCAGGCTATCCCCCAGCCAGACCTGAGTAGACAGATAGACCTGGTGGCCGAGCCGAGCCAGCTGCTTAACCCACCGTCGCAGTTCAGACTGGTTAAAGTTCAAAACTCAACTCCTGCCTTTTTCCAGAGCACCGCTCGTCGCTTCCATTACCCATGAATAGTACCATCGGGCATGGTGGCCCCGGTCAGCGTGACATTGACCAGGGTAGTGCTGCTGATTTCGGCCCGCTCTAGAATGGCTTCGCTCAGGTCGGCATCACTGAGGTCGGCTCGACCAAAATAGGCCTCGACCATAATCGCCTTGGTGAGAACTGAGCGCCGCAGGGTCACCCGCGCCAGGTCGGCTCGGCTAAAGCGGGCGTCGGCCAAGTCACAGTCATTCATCTGGGCTAGGGCGAGCACAGCTTCGGTGAAGTCGGCCCCCTTGGCGCTGGTGTGGTTGAGGTTGGCCTGGCTCAGGTTGCTGCGGGGAAAGCGGCAGTGGGTCAAATCAGCCGATTCTAGGCAGCTACCGCTGAGATCGACGTCACTGAGGTTAGCGTTGCGCAGCAGCGCCCCCTTGAGATTGGCTCCCTTGAGGTTGGCGTCGCGCAGCACGGCTTCGCTCAAATTGGCCCCGCTGAGATCGACGTAGGCCAAATCGGCCCCCGAGAGATTGGTGCCCCGCAGGTCGGCCAGGTGTAGATTGGCACCGCGCAGGTTGGTGGCATATTTGCGGTTTTCTTGGCGCAGGTTGGCTCCCCGCAGACAGGCTCCGGTGAGGTTGGCCCCGCTGAGGTCGGCGTTGCGCAGGTCGGCCCCGGTGAGGTTGGCATCGAGCAGGTCGGCTAGGGTCATGTTGGCGCTGCGCAGGTCGGCCCCCTGCAGGCTGGCCCCGTGGAGGTCGGCATCGCGCAGCATCGCCGCCGACAGATCGGCCTGGTTGAGGTTAGCCCCCCCCAGTCGCGCCCGCGACAGATTGGCCTGGCGAAACTTCACCCGAGTTAAAAACGCCAGCATCAGGTTGGCGTTTTCTAGGTCGACCTGGGTCATATTGGCCCCAATTAAATCAGCCCCAGACAGGTCAATGCCCACCAGGGTCTTACCCTTAAAATCCATATCGCCCCGGGCATAGGCATCAATCAGTTCACGGGCATCCATAGCGAAGACCAGGGGCTTAGGCAGACGGTCGGGCGGCGGCGTGGGCCACAGCGGCAGGGCGATCGCCGGGGCTAGACAATTCAGGGGCGACTTCAGGCGGGCTGGGCTGGGCCGCGGCAGCCTCTAGAGGCGCTAGAGCCCCATTGGGGTCGTGGGGATAGTAGGCCCGCATCGCTTGGGTGATGGTGCTGGCCACCTGCCCTCCATCGCCCATCCGACCCAGGCAGTGGGCAATAATGGTTAGCTTACTGTCTAAATCAGAGTAAGTGGGGCAGTATTCAAAGGTTTCCTGTAGCAGGTCATCAAGGGTGCGACGGTTGAGGTTAGACCAGTCTTGGGGCGTGTAGCCAAAGGGCCCGTAGAGGCAGGAGTAGAGCAAGATTTTGGCCCGCAGCGGGTTGGCGTACTGAATGATAGCGCCCCGTAGGTCAAACAGAGAGCTGCGATCGCGCCGGGGAGCGCCATCCTCAATCTCGGTGCCCAGCGGGTTAGAGAGGGTGCCATGGATGGTCGTCAGGTCCACGGCCTGATCTGCGGCGGGGCTGGTTAGGGTGGTATAGCCCTCAGCGCTGCTGCCGACGGGGCCAGCAGGGCCAGAGGGGCCAGAGGGTTCGGCCAGGGCGGTAACCGCGCTCGTCGCTTCAACTAGGGCGGTGGCCCCCGCTTGGGCATCGGGCTGGCTTTGGTAGAGCGGCTGCACCCCCAGCATAATTTGATTGGCCAGGCGCGTGTACTGCTGGCGGCGGTTGAGGTGTTTGACAATGCGCCCTAGGCGATAGCGCAGGTCGCGGGGCGTGGGGGCAATGGTGAGAAGCTGCTGCACCATCCCCGGCAGATACAGCTGGTTCAGGCGGGTGGGGTCATTTTCCCAGCTGCCGTAGCAGAGGCAGTGCATCAGCTTGCGGAGGCGCAGGGGGTCGGGGCTCTGGTCAAACTGCTCGGCAATGGTGCGGCAGCGCTCTTCTACAGAACGGACGGTGAGCTGGGTAAACTCGTCGGTAACGTCGGGGTTCTGAAACAGCGATCGCGCGTACCAGGGCTGGAGCTGTCTAATCACAATATCCGCCATCTCGCGGTAGAGATCCTGGCGGTTTAGCCCAGCTACCACCTGCTGCAGCTGATGTTCTAAATCGCTGAGGGCGGGGTTGCGATCGCGCAGCGACAGCAGCAGCGATCTGAGATCAAACTGCTCTAGCACCGCCGAGTCATTTTCCCAGGCCTTTTGGTAGGTAGCAAACACCAGCTTTTTGATCCGCAGGCTGTGGGTGTGGGTGGTGAGATGGCGCAGGGCGACGGCCAGCAGCGCCTCGGTGGTCATGGGCAGGGTGCAGGTGTGATCTTCCGAACCCTGGGGGCCAGGCTCGGTGTCTTCGGCCTGAAGCGCCAGCTGGTAAGCGGGCACCGGCTCCTCGATATTCTTTAAATGCAGCGGCCCTAGAAAGGTGGCGTGCAGGTTGAGCCGCGCTTTGACCACGTCGTAAATGGTGCGCGATACGCACAGCCCTCGGGGCTTAGAGTAGGTTTGCAGGCGGGCGGTGATATTCACCCCGTTGCCCATGACATCCTGCTCGCTGACTAGAATGTCGCCCAGGTGAACGCCGATGCGGTGGTCAAGGTACTGATCGGATTCTAGCCCCTCGGCCAGCTCTACCAGCCGCCGCTGCATCTCTAGCCCGCAGGAAACCGCCTCCACAGCGCTGAGAAAGTAAATCAGCAGGCCGTCCCCCGTAGACTTGAGCACTGTGCCGCCAAATTCTCGGCAGATGTCGCCAATCAACGTCAGGTCGCAGTCGATCAGGCGCAGGGTACGCTCTTCGTCCATCGACATGCGGGTGCTAAAGCCCACTGCGTCGGTGATCATAATGGCAGCTAGCAGCCGCTGCCCCTGGGATAAGGATGACACTCGACGTTCCATGACGACTCGCGATAGTGCACAGCAGATACCCGTAGCCTACCGGTACGGGGGCAATACTTCGGTAGCTTACACCTTACATATTGCCCAACTGACGCCAGCGATGGGCCATCAAGCAGCCAAAAACAGCACCGTTTATCCAGTCTTCATATCGGCGATCGCCCCTCGGGCCATTGAGGCAATGGCCTGATCAGTCGCCTTGGGCAGCTGGTAGTAACGCCCCCCGGCGGTTTTGGCCAGCTCTTTGCCAAAGCCAGTCGAGACAAACTTGCGCTCGGTGTCGATAATCAACAGCTGATAGCCCACCCCGCGAATGCGTCCGGCGATCTCCAGCAGCTCCTGCTTGATGTCGGGCTTGGGGGCGTCGGGCTCTGGCGGCTCACCCAGAGAACGGGATAGGGATACGTTGCCGCGACCGTCGGTAATGGCGACAATCACCACGCTGCCCACATCCCCCGACTGCTGGGCGTTGGTGCCCACCCGCACGGCCTGAGTGAGACCGTGGGCCAGGGGCGACCCGCCGCCGCAGGCCATCCGTTCCAGCCGTCGCCGGGCCATGGCGATAGAGCGGGTGGGCGGCAGCAGCACCTCCGCCTGCTCGCCTCGAAAGGGAATCAGCGCCACCTGGTCGCGGTTTTGGTAGGCCTCGGTGAGCAGCTCTAGTACGGCCCCCTTGGCGCTCTGCATGCGGTTCAGCGCCATGGAACCGGAGGCATCGACCACAAAGATAATCAGCGACCCCGCCTTGCGGGCCAGGCGCTTGGCGCGAATGTCGCTCTGCTCGACCACGACTTTGCGGTTGGGTTCGCGCTCGCGGCGCGACTTTTGGTAGGGGGCTGCGGCCCGCAGGGTGGCATCCACCGCAATGCGGCGCACCGGCCCCTGGGGCAAGAAGGGCTTGATGTAGCGGCCCCGCTCGTCAGAAAAAATCAGGTTGGCCTTGCCCGAACTGCCCTGGCGGCCCATGGTCTGGGCAAACAGCAGCATCGACGGGTCGATGATCACCCCCTCGGGGTCAAAGATAAACTCCTCCGGAATGCTGGGGGGGCTGTCGTCCTCTTCGGGGGTATCGTCCTCATCCTGGTCATCGGAATCTTGATCTTCAGAGTTGTCTTGGGGTTCGTCTTGATCTTCGTTGCTCGGCGGCGGCGGCGGCGGCGGCGGTTCTTCGGGCAGATCTTGGGGCATGAGGGAGCGCGGCACAATCACCAGCTCCACCGCCACCCGCAGGTCGTCGGCAGTGACCTGGGCTCGGCCCTCTAGAGCGGCGTGGGCCTTGGCCACCCGCACCGCAAACAGCTCGGCCCGGTGCCCCTGAATTCCTCCCCGCAGGGCTTCGGTCACCAGGTACTGAATCTGCTCACGGCTGATGGTGACGTCTTTAAGCCACTCCCGCGCCAGAATGATTTGGGTTCTGAGAGCATCGATTTCGTCGGCGTAGGCGGCAATCATCGCCCGCGGGTCATTGGCAAACTGGGTCGACTGCTCCACCACCGCTACCCGGTCGGCCAGGGTCATAGCGCCGTCAGCCGACAGGGCGATCGCAATTCGGTCTAGCAAATGCTCCCGCAGCGACCCGGCCTCGGGGTTGTAGGTGGCGATCAGCAGCGGCTCGCAGGGGTGCTGAAAGCTCAGGCCCTCGCGCTCAATCTGGTTGCGGCGGGCGGTGAGGGCGGCCAGCAGCAGGTTGGCCACCTGGTCGTCGAGCAGGTTGATGTCATCGACATAGAGCACGCCCCGGTTAGAGGCGGCCAGCAGCCCCGGCTGAAACACGCTCTCCCCCGACTGAATCGAGCGGGCCACATCTACCGACCCCAGCAGTCGGTCTTCGGTCACCCCTAGGGGAATCTGCACAAAGGGGGCTGGGATCACGCGGGTGGGCAGATCGGCCTGGTCAGGGGAGTCGGCGAAGCGATCACGGGTTTCGTCATCCCACAGGCGCGGGTCGGTGGGGTCGGCGTTGCAGCAGGAGTCTTGGATCACCTCAATGGGGGGCAGCAGCTGGTGCAGCGCCCGCGCCATCACCGACTTAGCGGTGCCCCGCCGCCCGGCAATCACCACCCCGCCGAGGCTAGGGTCGATCGCCGCCAGCAGCAGCGCCATCTTGATCGCGCCCTGCTCGACTACCGCCGCCAGGGGAAATACAACCGGGATTGGAGCATCTACTGGGGAATCTACTGGAGTCGTCATTAAAATTGGTAGAGACTGGTATTTACACACTATCAGGAATCGCTGGGTCATAACCCTTGAGCTGCCTTGGGATACTGGGGCTTATCCAGCGGTTGAGGAGAGGGATTGCCAGAGAGATTTAAATTGCGCTTTGTTACAATCCCGGCCCCGCCTAAGTATTTTCCCCAGCTAGCGAAAATCTTCAGTCGGTAAACCTCCGTTATTTCAACATTGGGAAATTACGGATCATCCCCGATGCTGGTAATGAGTGTACTACTCAAAAATTTTCCCCGACAACGCCCCATTCCACTCTATCTTTCTGCCCTATGAGCGTCTCCCCTCACCTCGATTCCCTTGCCTCCCTCGCCAATGTTTTCACGCCAGCGATGTCTTGCAAACTGCTGTTTGACCGTGACCTCTACACCCCCTGCCATATTCAAGTGCCCGACAGCGACTATCGGCTGTCAGGCCTATACGTCGACAACCAGTTCTACAGCTTTCTCAAGGTTGTGCCCGAGGCCCGCAAAGCTGTGGATATAATGCTGCGTTTGGGCAAGCATGACCACACCGTAGCCCTGACTCAAACACGCCGGGGCTACGCGGTGTGGGGGCACGAGCCAGATGCCCGCTACGCTCCCCCGGCCCGTAAACCAGGCTACGGCATTAAGCCCGTATTTGGCCCCCAGCCCAGCCTGCTGGTAGCCGATGAGAATGCCTACCAGACCTGCCGTTTGCAGGTGCCCGATGTGACCAAGCCACTGATGGCGCTGACCTACAACAACCGCTACTACAGCTTTTTTAAGCAAGATATCGACGCCAATAAGATATTGGATATTGCCGCCAAGCTGGCCCGTCGCGGCGACGAGACCCTGATGGTGATAGAGCCAGCTATGTACACCCTGGCGCTGCTAGAGCCCAATGGCAGATTGGCCTAGGTCAGGGGATGATTAGTTCTGGGCGCAGGAAATCTATGCTGGGGGTAACGCGATCCTCTAAGGTAGAAGGCTGAAAACCTTTTCGCGCTATCTCTGGCACTGGAATACACGCCATGACTGACACCACCGAGAACGTTACGGTCTTTATTTGTGGCTCGGCCCTGCGCGGCCAACCCGACAACCAAAACTTGCAGGATGCCGACTTTGTTGGGGCATCGGAGACAGCGCCGATCTATCGCCTGCACGCGGTGAAAGATGGCTGGCACCCCGGCATCTATGAAGTCGAAACCGACGGCATCTCGATTCCGGGAGAGCTGTACGTGATGACCCCAGAGCAATACACCTACCTGAAAGACAACGAGCCGCCCCACATGTACCCCCACGCGGTGAAGCTGGTTGATGGCGGTACGGCGATCGCCTTTCTCTATCCCAAAGCACTGATTGACGAGCACAGCTGGCCCGATATCTCAGCCTACGGCGGCTGGGCCGCCTACAAAGCGGCAACGACCTAGACTGTCTTACAGGGTGTGATGGTGTGCTGGCAAGGTGAAGAACAACATTACGGAACGTTACCAAGCGCTTGTTTTCAGCCCTGAATAAAGCTTTAGTTTAATGAAGCTTCATTTTTAGAAACCCCTTCATTCCCGGCTATGTTCCCCACCCACCGCCCTCGCCGTCTGCGTCAGCATCCCCAACTGCGCCGCATGGTGCAAGAGACCGTTGTTACCCAGGCCGATTTGGTCTACCCGCTGTTTGCGGTGCCGGGCAACCAGGTGGCCAAAGAGGTGTCGTCGATGCCGGGGGTCTACCAGCTCTCGGTGGATAAAATTGTTGAAGAGGCCAAGCAAGTCTACGACCTGGGCATTCCGGCGATCATTCTGTTTGGCATCCCAGCCGACAAAGACACCGACGCCACCGGGGCCTGGCACGACTGCGGCATTGTGCAGCAGGCCACCACGGCGGTCAAAGCAGCAGTACCAGACCTGCTGGTGATTGTCGACACCTGCCTGTGTGAGTACACCAGCCACGGCCACTGTGGCTATCTCGAAACCGGGGATCTGACCGGACGGGTGCTCAACGACCCCACCCTAGAACTGCTGAAGAAAACCGCCGTGGCCCAGGCCAACGCTGGGGCCGACATCATTGCCCCCTCAGGGATGATGGATGGCTTTGTGCAGGCTATTCGCAGCGGTCTAGACGAGGGTGGCTTTGCAGACACGCCAATTCTCTCCTACGCCGCTAAATATTCTTCAGCCTACTACGGCCCCTTCCGCGACGCGGCGGAAAGCGCGCCCCAGTTTGGCGATCGCCGCACCTACCAGATGGATCCCGCCAACGGCACCGAAGCCCTTAAAGAGATCGAGCTAGACATTGCCGAGGGGGCCGACATGCTGATGGTGAAGCCCGCCCTCGCCTACATGGATATCATCTGGCGGGTGAAGCAGGCCACCAACCTGCCCGTGGCCGCCTACAACGTGTCGGGCGAATACTCGATGGTCAAAGCCGCCGCCCTCAACGGCTGGGTGGATGAGCAAAAACTGGTGATGGAAACCATGACCAGCTTCAAGCGCTCTGGGGCCGACATGATTTTGACCTACCATGCCAAAGACGTAGCCCGCTGGCTGGGTTAGGGACGCGCAAGAAAATAAGGTACCAATTGCCATCTTTCCTATTGGTGCCTTGCATTGGCGGAGCCTCGCCTTAGCATTATGCCCCTTGTATGTAAGGGTTGGCCCAAAATGGAAGTGTGGGAGTGATTCTGGATGCATCCCAAAGCCCCTCGAAGCTTGCGACGTAGAACAAGAGCCTCCTCCCATTTCTAACCTGGATCCCCACCAGCAGACTGGAAAGTATATAAGGGAGTCCCAAAGACCACCCAAACTGGATAACAGGGATAGCGCTGAGAGCGATTTGCCCCGTTTTCTCTGATGAACAGGAGTGTGATGTCATAAGCGACAGCCTAATTCCGGTCGGTATTGATGTCAGCAAAGCCACCCTACACGTCGCCGTGCTGTTGCCCGAGCAGACAAAACCCCGCTATAAGGGTTTCGAGAAGAGAACACTGAAGCAGGCTTTTCGGCCTTGCAACAGTGGCTTGTTAGTCAAGGAGCCACCGCTGTCCACGTTTGTCTAGAGGCGACCAGCCTCTGTGGTCATTTGGTCGCAATGGCTCTCCACCAGCAAGGACATCGGGTGAGCATCGTCAGGGTATCAACTTAAGCCGGGACAGGTTGACTGTGCCAGGGGTCAGACTGTTGTGACGAAGAAGACCGTCTAGGCATGGGCAACTCCGTAAAGGTACTTAATACAGACTCAAAGAGGTCAGGAAACGGATGGCCAAAGAGTCGCTGGGCGGCGGTCGTGCCATCTGGGCGCTTGAGGTCAAAATTGTGGAGGATAGTGAGCACCGTCAAGGCCTGAGCCGAGAAGCCCCGAGAAGCGTGATGTCGCCCCACTGTGACAACAATAGATGAGACAGCTAAGCCAGTCCGAATTAAAGAAGGAACGGTTATCCCGTATGTCATACTCCCTGTCATCGCAGCTTTTGAATCATGAAAACAATGGGAAAGCTGCCTACCCAGATCCCGAGGT
>QBMN01000097.1 GCA_003241845.1 Shackletoniella antarctica
GGGTGGGGTTGGTCGAAGACGGCAGCACGTTGGCCTCGCCGCAGACCCTGATGATGTCGGGCGCGTGGCCGCCCCCGGCCCCCTCGGTGTGGTAGGTGTGAATCACTCGGTTTTTGAAGGCGGCAATGGTGTCTTCGACAAAGCCCGCCTCGTTGAGGGTGTCGGTGTGGATGGCCACCTGCACATCGTAGTCGTCGGCCACCCCCAGGCAGGTGTCAATGGTGGCGGGGGTGGTGCCCCAGTCTTCGTGCAGCTTGAGGCCCATGGCCCCGGCCTTGACCTGCTCCACCAGGGCTTCGGGCTGGGCGCTGTTGCCTTTGCCCATAAATCCCAGGTTCATCGGGAAGGCATCGGCGGCTTGCAGCATGCGCCAGATATTCCACGCGCCGGGGGTGCAGGTGGTGGCGTTGGTGCCGGTGGCGGGGCCGGTGCCGCCGCCAATCATGGTGGTGGTGCCCGAGGCGATCGCCGTCTCGATTTGCTGGGGGCAAATGAAGTGAATGTGGCTGTCGATGCCCCCCGCCGTCACAATCATGCCCTCGCCCGCCACCACCTCGGTGCCGGGGCCAATGATGATGTCTACGTTGTCTTGGATGTAGGGGTTGCCCGCCTTGCCAATGGCGGCGATTTTGCCGTCTTTGATGCCGATATCGGCTTTGACAATGCCCCACCAGTCGAGAATCAGAGCGTTGGTGATCACCATATCCACCGCGCCCGCGTCGCGCCCGATTGGCGACTGGCCCATGCCGTCACGGATCACCTTGCCGCCGCCAAATTTCACCTCGTCCCCGTAGGTGGTGAAGTCTTGCTCGACTTCGATAATTAGCTCGGTGTCGGCCAGACGAATGCGATCGCCCACCGTAGGGCCAAAGGTTTCGGCGTAGGCACGGCGATCCATGCGATAGCTCATGGGGACTCCTCAGCGATTGGGGTAAATGTATCTAGAGCCACTTTAGAATGCGGGATTTCCCCCATTTGGTCAATTGGGCTACCGGGGGCGATCTAATGACACACTCTAAGTAATTGGTTCAATCTGAATCCTCCATTCTCCAATTCGGCCATCTGTTCCAGCGCTAAGAATGACCTCCTGAGAGATCGACAATAGCTTGGTTATCCTCCCCTTATGGGCCTCAACACTATGGAGTAGAGATCCAGAGTCCGTATCCCAAATCATTAAAGAGCCACTTTGATCGGCACCGCATAGAAGTTTTCCCTGATGACAAAATGCTAGTGCTGTAATGTCTTTTGAAGAGGCTTGAAAAGATCTATGACGATCACCCGACGGAAACTTCCATAAATCAACCTCTCCACTAGAGGTTCCGGAGGCGAAAAGTTGACCATCTGGTGAAAAAGCCAGGGCTTCTATGGAGTGCTTATGGGCGCCAACCCATTTCATAATTCCGCCTCTGAGAGTGTGGCAAAATCGTATTGAACCATCTTCGGTGCCGCAAACCGTGATTTCTCCTGTTGGGCTTAACACTATAGTAGGTACTGTAGTCTCTTGATTGAGAATTTGTCGCAGTAACTTGCTTTCCCGCAAATCCCATACCCTTACAGCACCATCTCCCCCTGCTGTAATCAGTAGTTTGCGGAGATGACAGACTTCAAACGCCATAACTCCTTCTGTATGGGCAGCAAATGACCTAATGAAGCTGCCATCGCTTAGACTCCACAGCATGATATTCCCATCAAATCCACTACTAAATAGAATTTGATTATCATGACTAAAAACGAGATGAGAAACTTTGCCAGCATGACCTTTTAGACTATGATATTTTCGCTTGTTTTTATAATTCCAAAGGTCAATTGTGCCATTTTCGTGACCAGTAGCAATAGTTTTGCCATTAGCATTACTACTCAACGCGGAGATAAACCCTAATTCTCTACAAAAATCTGTCTCAAGATAAATTTTTGCAGCAAGTTTTGGTTGCCTTAAATTTGCTTTATCAGCAACCCTCCCAGATGAATTTTGATTTAGATCTTCCTGATTTACCGGTGATTCTTCGGAGGATTGCTGCCCAGGCTTATCAGGCCTAATGTTCTTTGTCTTAAATTTTTTGCTTTTAGAAGATTTATCCTTGTTGAACTCCTGCTTATATGCCTCTGAATTATGAGTTCTACGAGGACGGTCATAGTGTTTTGTTTGGGAATGGTTGGTTTTAGATATTTCTTCGTCGCCAAAATTTCCCTTGTGATTAGGCTCTGTTTTCAACAAGTTTCTGAAACACCTAAAGTCGCTATTTTTGCGAACTATATCAGCGATTTCATCATCATAATCTATTCTGAGAATACCTAGCAGAGCTGCTTGCTTCAGATCGCTTCCGCCTCTATGTTCAAAGCCTAGAACTGAGAAGAGTATCCCTCTAAACTGATAGGCACCAGCGTACTTTGGTTGAATTTTGATAGCGCTGCTTAATTCTTCTGCTGCCTCTCGATATTGACCCAGCGCAGCTAGACGCTTAGCATTTTCATAATAATCCTGCGGACTAGCGCGGTGGATTTTGACGGTTTTCACATCGGTTGAGGTGAAAAATTGATTAGAGCCTTCATGATGTGCCTTGAGCACTTCGTAGGCAGCATTGATAGCCTTAATCTTCTCCTCAGCTATGCTGACATTTATTTGTTCACCAACAAAGCGGTCTGGATGCCATTGTTTTGCGAGCCGTTTGTATGCATCTTTTAAGTCTTGCTTGGACGACTCAGGTCGAAGGCCAAACAATTCGTAAGAACTTCTTAGGTCGTCCATGGACATCAAGAGAACTTTAAATTTGACAGGGCATGAGGGCGTACTACTGACCCTAAAATTCCCCAGGCGTCAGCGATTCTACCAATCCCTGGAAAGTGTGTAGCCCTTTCTACCGCTCCCGCATATATTAGTGCCTAGGGTTCGTTGTCTGTTGATAGGATATGGGCGATCGCCAGTTCCCATCTTGGCCGCACCACCTCAGACATGCTCAATTCCTTTTGCCGTAAGCGGTGCGTCACACTGCTCGATGACACACGCTACCCAGCGCACCGCTTGCCACTATTTTCGGCAGCACATTGGATCGCACTATGTCATCCCAGTACCCATCGCAGCGCATCAACTAATCCGGCTATGATGCAGCCTAGCTAGGCTAATTTACCCCCTTCGCTTTCCATGGTGACCTTAAACACCTCAACCCAAAGCCTCTTAACCCAACTCCACGATCACCTTAAAACCCTCTACGGCAAGCGGCTCTGCCAAGTTATGCTGTTTGGCTCCCATGCCCGTGGCGATGCGAGGCCAGACTCTGATGTCAATGTGCTGATTGTCCCTACCGGGATCGTCAACTCCGGCCAAGAAATTTCCAACATTAGCGAGTTCCTGGCTGTTCTCTCTTTAGAGCGCGACAAGGTCATAGGCTGCCTGTTTATGGATGAGACCCGCTTCACCACCCGCCAAGGGCCACTGCTACGAAACGTTCGGCGTGAAGGCATTGCTCTATGACCGAAGACCGAGCCACTGGTGACTACGGGCAATTTAACGCAATCGACCAAGTCCAAGCATCCAACATAGTTGAGCAATCGAAAGAATTCTTAGCCATGGTTCAGTCATTGATTGAGTAGCAGGTTTGTCGGTCGCCTCGGGCTGCAAGACCACCAAGCGATCGCGCCAACAACAATGATCATTGGATGTTTGCTCTGATTCATTGCCACCTCCATCATTGTGTATAGGTGTGTATGAGTCTAATGCATCCCTTTCTCCACCAACTTAAATTGGCCAAGCCTAAGGGAAAAATCTACCGGAAGTTGCAACAAGCCCCTGAATTCAGACCCTAGAGTGAAGAAGCGTTTTATTCGCCTTAACAACCTGTGGATATTTACATTCTCGACCTACTGGTGATTGGCCTACTGCTGCTGGCAGTCACCCTGGGGTCTGGCTGGATTGGCAGATTGCCCCTCTCCTACGCGCTGATTTATCTGGTTGTGGGGTTTATTCTCAGCCCCTACGGCTTCAACCTGATTCGGGTACGCCCCGACGCTGAGTTTTTAGAACGGCTGACGGAGTTTGTGGTTTTAATTTCTCTGTTTAGCTGCGGCCTCAAGATGAACCGCCCCCTGCGGGCCTGGGCCTGGAATTCGACCATTCGCCTGATTGGCTTTTTGATGCCGATTTCGATCTTTGCGATCGCCGCCATGGGCCACTTTTTTCTTAGACTTGACTGGGGCGAAGGCATTTTGCTGGGGGCAATTTTGGCCCCCACTGACCCGGTCTTGGCCTCAGAAGTGCAGCTCGATGACCCTCAAGACCACGACGAACTGCGCTTTGGCCTCACCTCAGAGGGCGGCCTCAACGATGCCCTGGCGTTTCCGTTTGTCTATTTTGGGCTGCACTGGCTAGAGAATGACAGCTGGCAAGACTGGTTTGGGCAATGGGTGGCAGTCGATCTGGTGTGGGCGATCGCGGCTGGCCTAGGAATGGGCGTAGGGGTGGCCCGGCTGGTCTGCTGGCTAGAGCAACAGTTGGCCAAGCACCATGCCGTCGATGAGCTGATGGAAGATTTTGTCGGCCTCAGCACTATTTTGCTCAGCTATTCGCTTACTGAGCTGGTGCACGGCTACGGCTTTTTAGCCGTTTTTGTCTCTGGAGTGGTGATGCACAGCCAGTGCCTTGGCCCTGAGCCATCGGCCTCTCGCCTGAGATTTATGGAGCGGCTCGAAAAGCTGACCGAAATCGGGACGATTTTACTGTTGGGGTCGCTGTTGCGCCTTGAACCGATGCTGCGGTTTGCCGCTCCGGCCCTGTTGATCGCAGGCTCCTTGCTGTTTGTTATTCGTCCCCTAGGGGCTTGGGTCAGCACCGTGGGGGCACCGATTCACCCCACCACCCGCTGGCTATTTGGCTGGTTTGGCATTCGTGGCATTGGCTCGCTTTACTACTTATCCTATGCCCTAGGCGAGGGGCTACAGGGTGAAACCGGCGAGCTGATCGCCTGGGTGACCATTCTCACCGTGGCCATTTCAGTGATCCTCCACGGCATTACCTCGACCCCATTGATGCGGTGGTATGGGCAAACCATTGGGGGCAAAGCTTCCCCTGCGCTAGAAGGCCCTGGGGACAATCGCTGACGGCAATTGCGTTACAGAGTCGGGTGCATTGCAGAGTCGGGTGCGTTACAGCGTTGGGTGCATTACAGAGTCGGGAGGTAAACTGGCCTTTAGCTATGGCATAGGTGCCACAGCCGTAGGATGATGGCAGAACCGATCGCCCCTAGGAGACCAGCTTGAACCACAGAAAAGCACCTCAAGCCACAGCACAGCAAGTCATGGTGGCCCTGGTCATAGGGGCGATCGCCGGCTGCAATAGCCCAGAGACATCTCCCCCGGCAGAGGCTACGCTGCCGCCGGCAGAAGTGATTCTGCAAATGGTGTATGCCGAGGTCGAGGCTCTCGACCTGTGCGACGGCTTCTTGCAGCCCGAGGTCGCCCAGGCCGACTCGCAGGTATTGGTCATGGGCGATCGCGCCCTGGTTGAGATCAGCTGCGCCCTGGCGGCCTATCAGGTCGTCTATGCCTACGCGGTGTATCAACCCGACGGCTTGGTGCAGCCCCTATCGCTCGATGTGTTTTATCCCGATGACGCTGGTGAGTTTGGGCGCAGCAGCGAGGCCACCGTGGGCGGGCTGGCCGACTTTGACCCCGAGCAGGGGCGGCTGACCATATTTAGCAAGGCGCGGGGCCTGGGCGACTGCGGCTCTCTGGCCGACTACCGCTGGTCGGGGGGCGAGCTACAGCTAGAAACCTTCCGCTACCAATCGTGCAGCGCCACCGCTGAAGACTTTGTCGACCCCGCCGACTACCCTCAGATCTATCCCTAGGGTGATCGCCCTACTCCTGCGCCCCACCCCTATGCCCATGACCACCTTTGTTGCCCTCGACTTTGAAACCGCCGATCGCTACCGCGACAGCGCCTGCGCCATCGGCCTGGTGCGGGTCGAGCAGGGCCAGGTGGCCGCTAAAGCCCACCACCTGATTCGTCCGCCCAGGCGGCTGTTTGAGTTCACCCACATCCACGGCATTAGCTGGCAGCAGGTGGCGAACCAGCCCGATTTTGCTGAGCTGTGGCCGGCGATCGCGGCGATGCTGGCCGGGGCAGACTTTTTTGTTGCCCACAATGCGCCCTTTGACCGCAGCGTGCTCTACGCCTGCTGCCGGGCCTACGGCATTGCGCCCCCGGTGCCCGAGTTTGTCTGCACGGTCAAGCTGGCCCGCCAGACCTGGAATATTCGCCCCACCAAGCTGCCCAACGTGTGCGACTACCTGGGCATACCCCTCAACCACCACGATGCCCTGTCCGATGCCGAGGCCTGCGCCCAAATTGCGATTCTCACGCTGAGATAAGCCGCCTGAGACCATCCGCGATCGCCCCTGTGAGCGTTAATCTTTTTGGTGAAACGTGGGATGCCAGCGGGGTGAGCGTCAACATGTAGTGAGAGCCTACTCATGACTGGGGCTCATGGGTTTGATCGCGAATTAAACCACTCCAGTTGTCATCGGTCATGGCGGCGGTCAGGTCTGCTTTGGGCTCGGCGGCAGCGGCTGCCTGAGCCAGATCTTGCTCCTTAGACAGTGAGCTATCGGCCATGGCGCGCCGCAGCTTGAGCTTTTTGGCTTCGTAGGCTTCGCGTTCGGCGGCAGACATGGCCTGGGTGGCGGCTTTGGCCAGGGTGCCCTCCCAGGTGCCATCGACATTGCCGGGCGGGGGGCTGGGCAACGCCGCAATCCATTCATCCCGCAGGGCAGCCATGGCCTCTCGGCTAGGAAAACCAAAAGGTTGCACCGTTACCAGGGCGCAGACCGCCTCCCCTTTTTCGACCAGATGACTGCGCAACGATAGCGATACGTTGCGAGAGATGCCAATAAACTGAGTCTGACCCTGGCGATCGCGCACCGCATAGACCCCGGTTACCTTAGTATCTTGGGTTTGCTCGCACCAGTCGGCCATGGGCAGAGGGGTGCTGCCCGTAGAGGTGGTGGGTGGGGTAGCGGCGGCGGCGGCATGCTCGTCGGCAGCGCTGTACAAAAAGTCGTGGAGACTGCGATGCTCGACGGGGACGTTTTGATGCTCGATCGCGTCTGGTTTTTCGGAGGTCACGGGCTGGCCTGGGTTGATAACTAGGCTCCATTATCGTCCGATCGCACCCACCGATGACGTTGATGCTGTGAGAACGGGCTGTAGGAATGGGCTGTAAGAACGGGCTGTAGGAACAGGCTGTGAGAACAGAGTCACCCCCCAGCGATAGTTGGGGGGTGGCACCGGCTGTTAGAGAATGGGCCTACCTCCATACCAGTTGCAACGCCATGACCCAGCGGCACCAGTACTTAAAATTGTTGGCTCGCCTGCGCCGCCAAAAGCGCAAGCTGTGGCTGAGCAACAGCGGCGACTGGCAGTGGCTGACCAGCAAGCCCGCGCCCATGGCCAGCGTCAGTCGGCTGCTGTGGCGCGAGTCGGTGCCCTCCCTGAGTTTCTTTGTAATGCTGACGCTGTCGGGGATAATTTCATCCCTGGGGCTGCTGGCGGGCAGCACCGCGACGGTGATTGGGGCGATGATCATTGCTCCGCTGATGGGGCCAATTATTGGCATTGCCTACGCGATCGCCGTCTCTAATCGCCGCCTGATGAAGCGGGCCGGTCTAACCCTGCTCTGGGGCACCCTGGCCACGGTGTTTAGCTCGGCGCTGATTGCCAGTCTGATCGGGCTACAGGTCTTAACCGACGAAATTTTGCTGCGCACAGAGCCCACCCTGATCGACCTGATGGTGGCCATGGCGGCGGGGGCGGCGGGGGCCTTTGCCAAGTCGCGCAAGCATGTGGCCGATGCCTTTCCGGGGGTGGCGATCGCCGTTGCCCTGGTGCCGCCCCTAGGGGTGATGGGCATTGGTTTGGCCCGGCTTGACCAAGAGATATTCCTGGGGTCTACCCTACTATTTGTCACCAACCTGACCGGCATCATCTTCAGCGGCATTTTAGTATTTTTGTGGCAGCGCTATGGCAACCTTGCGCGCGCCCAGGGCGGCATTGTGCTGTCGGCCCTAAGCATGGTGGTGATTGCCATTCCCCTGGGGTTTTCGCTCAACAATTTGCTCGTGCAGGCCAACTCTCGCGAACGAGTAAACAGAATCGTGCGCAACGAACTGCCCCTGTCTCAGCGGGCCGATCTACAGGCGGTCGATCTACAACAGGATGGCGGGGGGGTCAAAATCACCCTTGATTTTGCGGCCCCAGCCAGTGCCATCACCGCTGACGATGCCCGACAATCCCAAATATTTCTAGAAGATCGGCTCAGTCAGCCCGTAGATCTGACCCTGCGGATCACTCCCGTAGAAGAATTTTCGGTGCCTGCAAACCCCTGAGCTGAGGCTTGGACTAGAAGACTAGAAGTCCAAGGCTCAAAGCAAAAATCCTCTGAAGAGGATTGGGAGCCGAGTTCCCCAGTCTGCTCTAGCAGACTTTTGCTATGAGCCAGGGAGTTTACTCCCTGGTGGTTGTGGCCGAAGTCCCAGCCTCTGGGAATCTCGGGAATAGTTTGGCCACCTTGACAGGGGTGGGCTAGGGCCATTTAGTCTAGGGCACGGCGGAACTATCGTCGAACCAGCCCTGGCCCTAATAAATCTACTTCAGCGGCCACCAAGACACCTTGTCGCGGGTGGCTCCGTACACTTCTTTTAGCCCCTCGGGGTCAACCACCTGCACCTGGTCATTGACCGAGTCAGCCGCTTTGCTGGTCTTAATGTGTCCGGCCTTGGTCAGCCCCTTGAGCACCTGTTCAACGGTGCGGTGGTTGAGCTGACAGGCGCGGGCAATCAGGTCAATGGGCAGGTCAAAGCTGTAGCTAGGAGCCTTGCCCTGGCCACCCTGGCTGCCCAGGGTGCGCTCTTGATAGATCAGCGCCCGCAGCAGCGCCGCTACGGCCTGGGGTGGGTAGGTGCTGCAATTGAGCAGGTGGTACTGAAACTTTTCTCGCAGCTCAAACAGCAGTGAGTAGCGCTGGCGAAAGGTCTCGTTTTGGTCGTAGAGACTCTGCACCAGCGCCACAGGCACTTTAATCACGTCGGTGGTTTTGTAGGCTTCGACCAGACTGGGGAAGGCCCGCACCACCGAGCCAAACCCCACGGGCAAGCTGCGCATGCCAAAACTGCCGCCAGGGTAGGTCATGGCGATCACCCGGTCGAGGGGGGTGCTGCGCATGATGACCGGGCCGCCGTCAACCACGATGTACAGGTGCTCTAGCCAGGTCTGCGGGCGAAAAGCCGTGTACACAGGCCGATTGGAGTATAGCTTTTCAACCACTAGGGCACTGGGGTCTAGACCTTGGAGCAGCTTTTCACCCTCTAGATTTTGGAATAAAAAACTTTTTGAGGTTAAGGTCTCAACGGTTCCCAATGCTAAACCCTGGCCTTTTTGCCTTGCCATATTTTGCTACAAACCTTTTATCAGGCCTATTGTCGCTTGAAAGCTACGCTAGCTCAAGCAGAGTGCATCCCGAATTTGTAAATTCATCATTCGGCTAGCCAGCCCGTCATTCCCGTGCAGACGGGAATCCACGGCGGACATCTTGCTCTCGCATGGATTCCCACTTGCGTGGGAATGACGTAGGCGCCTGCAAAAGTGGGATGCACTCGCTCAAGCAAACTTGAGTTCAATTACAAACAAAACCTAATTTGTCTAGAAGTGTCCCCAGGTCAAGCATAATTATATAGATCGCTGTCACAAGGGAAGGGTTAGCTCCGTGAACCGCTTTAGCTTTATTGGCTCTGGCAGGTAACTCTAGATGCCGTAGCTTCTATCCCTAAGACCCTAGATATCATCGCCCTTTGAGGCCCATTGTTAGGCACATCATTAACTTAAAATATTTGAGGCATTGTAGATTTTCACCGGCTATGTAGAGCCTGATTTTGACCAGGCGGGGTAAGGTGCATCCCAGTTGTGTGACCCTCACCCTAAATCCCTCTCCCTGATGGAGAGGGACTTTGAAATCCGGCTCCCCTGCTCCCTCAGGGAGAAGGGGTTGGGGGATGAGGGGGCCAAGTTTGCAAAAGTGGGATGCCCCCGGCGGGGTATGGCTTCTACCCTCAGGCTCGCTGGGGAATTGAGTTCTTTCTTGAGCATGTGTCTGTGACGAAAAACACCCTGCTTCCGTCTGAAGGTCAGTCTGAATCTAGTCTGGCTGACTCTCCCTCCCGTGGCAGCTGGCTCAAAGTGCTGCTGGGCTTGGCCATTGCGGGGCTGGCGGCATGGGGTATTGGCCTGGTCGGCGGGCTGTCGTCTGCGCCTTTGGGTTGGCAGGGCTGGCTGGCCATTGGGGTGACCTTAGGGGCTTTTTTGCTCAATGCAATGACGACTCTGGCGGCGGAGGTGGTGTTTTTGGGGGCGCTGGCGGTGCTGCTGCTCAGCGGCACCCTCGACCCAGCCACCGCCCTGGCGGGATTTAGCAACCCCGGCATGATCACCGTGGCGGTGCTCTACATTGTGGTGGCGGGCCTGCAGCAAACCGGCGGGCTAGATCTGATCTCGCGATCGGTGCTGGGCATGCCCCAGGGGCAGACCGAGGCGTTGATTCGGCTGATTGCGCCGGTGCTGGGCCTCAGCGCCTTTTTGAACAATACGCCGATTGTGGCGATGTTTATACCGGCGGTGAGCGACTGGTGCCGCAAGCTGCGCATTAGCCCGTCAAAGCTGATGATACCCCTGAGCTATGCGGCGATTATGGGGGGTATGTGTACGCTGATTGGCACCAGCACCAACCTGGTAGTGAACGGGCTAATCCTTTCAGAGACAGATCTGCCGGGGCTGCGGATGTTTGACTTGGTGCCGGTGGGGGTGCCCTGTGCGATCGCCGGATCTCTGATGCTGATCTTGGCCCACCGCTGGCTGCTGCCGGTGCGCAAACCCGCCATCACCGGCACCGACGACCCCCGCGAATACACCGTGGAAATGGTGGTGGAAGACCACAGCCCCCTGGCGGGTAAAACCGTTGAAAAAGCGGGGCTGCGCCACCTGCCGAGCCTATTCTTGACCGAAATTCAGCGGGGAGAGCAGCTGCTGACGGCGATTAGCCCCCAGGAGGTGCTGCGGGAGCGCGACCAGCTGGTGTTTGTGGGCATGGTCGATTCTATCGTTGAACTCAACCAGATTCGGGGTTTACAGCCCGCCACCGATCAGGTGTTTAAGCTCGACTCGCCAAGATCAGAGCGATCGCTGATCGAGGCCGTAGTCTCCAACACCTGTCCCCTGGTGGGCATCACCATTCGCGAGGGCAAGTTTCGCAGTCGCTACGGGGCGGTGGTGCTGGCGGTGGGGCGCAACGGCGAGCGCCTGCCGGGCAAAATCGGCGACATTCGCCTGCGCCCCGGCGATACCCTGCTGCTAGAGGCCAACCCCTCCTTTTTAGAAGAGCGGCGGGCCTCCCGCGATTTTTATCTGGTCAGCCCGGTGCCCAACTCTGACCCCCTGCGCCACGACAAAGCCCCCGTGGCCTTTGGCATTTTGGTGCTGATGGTGGCCCTGGCCACCTTCAGCATTATAGATATGCTCAACGCCGCAGTTTTGGCGGCGGTGCTGATGGTAGTTACCGGCTGCTGCTCATTTCAGCAGGGGTTTCGCTCGATTGATTGGTCGGTGCTTTTGGTGGTAGCGGCGGCTCTGGCTCTGGGCAAAGCTTTGGAAGTCACGGGTGCCGCCGAAGCCTTTTCCCTGGCGGTGCTGGGGGTGGCGGGCACCAACCCCTGGGTGGCCCTGGCCGCTATCTACGCCATCACCAGCCTGCTCACCGAGGTGATCACTAACAATGCCGCTGCCGCCGTGGTGTTTCCCATTGCGCTGTCGCTGGCCCAGGGTTTGGGGGTGAGCTTTATGCCCTTTGCGGTGGCAATCATGATTGGGGCCTCGGCCAGCTTTAGCACCCCCATCGGCTATCAGACCAACCTGATGGTCTACGGCCCCGGCGGCTACAAATTCACCGACTTTATGCGGGTGGGCATTCCCTTTAACCTGGTGTTTTGGGGCCTCACGGTGCTGATTACGCCGCGAGTGTTTCCGTTTTAGTACCCGTCGCTGGCCTCGGTGTCAAACCAGAGATCGGCCTCCAGTTCCACCAGATCGAGCAGCGCCTCATGGATGGTGGCGGCGCGGCCCTCAATGGCCAAACCTCCTTAATGACCTCTATGCTGAATGCCAGCAGTACGCTCTAGAAAATACTTGAGCACCAGAGTGACTACAGCTAAACAGGCCAGCAGCAGCGCCGCCGTGTAGGACGCCTGGGTGTTGTATTGCATGTGGGCTGCTTCAATGAACAGGGGCAGCGTCTGGGTTTTGCCCACAATATTGCCCGAGACCACCGCCACCGCGCCAAACTCTCCCATCGCCCGTGCGTTGCAGAAAATCAAGCCGTAGAGCAAACTCCATTTAATCGAGGGCAGGGTGACGCGCCAAAAGGTTTGCCAGGGGGTAGCCCCGAGGGTGGCAGCCGCCTCTTCTTGCTGGGTGCCGATTTCTTCGAGGGCGGGCAGCACCTCGCGGGCGATAAACGGCATGGTGACAAAGATAGTCGCCATGACGATGCCCGGCAGGGCAAAGATGATCTTGATGCCGTTGGCATCGAGCAATGGCCCAAACCAGCCTCGGTTGCCAAACAGCAGCACCAGCATCAGACCCGCCACCACCGGCGAGATCGAGAAGGGCAGATCGATGATGCTGATTAGGAGCGATCGCCCCGGAAAGTTTTTATTGGCCAATGCGATCGCCGCGCATAGGCCAAACACCGTGTTCAGCGGCACCGTAATCGCCGTCACAATCACCGTCAGCTTCACCGCGTTCAAAAAAAACTTACTGGTAAAGGTATCTAACAGGCCGGGCAAACCACTCTTAAACGCTTGAATGAAGACGTTCAGGGCAGGCACCAGCAAAATCAGCGCCAGATAGCCAAACACAAAGGCCACCAGCAGCCATTTGCCCCACTGGAACCCCGCACCTGCCCCTTGGGGCTTTGACCCAGCGGCAGCAATAGGCTGCTTTAAAGACGAATCAAAAAAAAGTTGGGCTGGAGCGAAGCGCATCGGAATCGATGAAGTCAGTCACCGTAAAGGACATCGGAACTTTGCCACCGTTGTCGGGGACCTTGAGGCTGGACGACTCATAGAAGTGATTGACAGTCATCAGCAGTTGGACATCATTGAAGCCCTTGAGCAGCAACCGATAGCGGTACGTGAGCAGATTGTGGAAGTGAGCGTTGACATGTGGGTTGGCTTCCCCAAAGTTGTCAAAAAAGTGTTTCCCAACGCCACCCTTGTAATTGATCGATTTCATGTGATGCAAGCGGCGAACAAGGAGCTAAATAAGATTCGCAGACAAGTGGGTGTTTTTGATCGAGGCAGTAAATTTCTCCTATTGAGGAACGGTGTTGATTTGACGCAGTCTGAAAGAGAGGCACTAGAGCAGCTTTTGCAACGGTCTAAACGATTGAGGAAGGCCTATGAGTCGAAAGAAGAACTTCGTGCCATCTACGAAAGTCCCTTAACCGCTGAGACCGGTAGACTGCACCTTGAGGAATGGTTAAATCGAGCCCAGAAAATTTACAGTGAGGTGACGACGACAATCCGCAATCATCTCGATGGCATTTGCAATTATTTTCGTACTCGAACGACAAGTGGGCCGATGGAAGGAATAAATAATCGAATCAAGTTGATTAAGCGTCAAGCTTATGGGTTTGTAAACTTTGGGAATTTCCGTAAGCGCTTGCTAGCCTGTTTTTCTGATTAGCAAAACTTATCACCACACTGCCGGAAGAGCCCACTCAGTAGAGAACTCTCAATGTATTGTGCATCCGAATGATGGCATCTTCTGCTGCATGATTTTCCCGACTATAGAAGCTGACGATATAGGCGATTTCTCCATTATTGATAGGAATATATGTAATCAGACTATTAGGGAAATCTCCGCCCTGACTTTCTTCCCAAAGCCTTAATCCAGGTCGCCCATTAACCGTTACTATCTCAATTCTCTGTATATCGTACGGCTCACTTCCAAAGCCTAAAATAGCTTCCCTAAGAGAGTTAGGCTGCACGGTTACATCAGTCTTAATCATATAAGGAGGTGTTTCATCGGTTATGGTCACATCGAGAGGGGGCTGATTGTAGATGATCACATAGTCGTCATTATTTTGGGTAACCATCCAGTGATTGGGATAGTCCACAGAAAAACGCCGAGAGGTGACGGTTTCCTTAGTTCTAAGGATAATGCTCTCTCCCTTTGCTGGTTGTGCTATCACTCTCATCGCAAGAGTCGGGATGGCCATCAGCGATATGCATAGAGCAAGAGATATTCGATTCAGCATAAGCAATGTTTTAACCAGTTATCTAATGCTAGAAGTATCTAGCTTATTCAGTAGATTAGGAGCCTCATCCAGGTTCTTAAAACATACTTCATGGAGCCACGTTTTTCCCATCTAGCCCTACCGATTACTCCGCCGATAGTCCCACGGCATCATAGGATTAAGCTGGTTCCAGAAGTTGAGCCGCTGCTGCTGGGCCTGGGCTTCGGCGGCAAGTAGAGCATCCCGGCTATCGGGGCAGCTTCTCAGGAATTGGGTGTAGACCACCGCATGGCCCTCGCTGACTAGCTTCAGGTTGACGTTCTGGCCACCCGCATAGACCTCAGCCACCATGCGCCCATACTGGTCTGTGTCGGCCTCGCGGAATTGGATAGTAGAGCTAGGCGTAAGCTGGCGGAGGCGTTCATGGCCGCTGGTCCCCAAGGGATCTGGGAAGTCTCTGGGGCGTCGATGCAGGCAAACCGAACTGTGACGTTCTGGCCCTGGTAGTCCATCCGTAGTGTGTCGCCGTCGCCCACAGAAACCACTGTGGCAGAGGGCAGGTTAACGATGGCTGTAGCTACAGGGCTAGTCGCCGGGTCTGATGACTCTACAAGGGCCTGGGTACCGCTAGAGCAGGCCGCTAAAGATGCTGAGAGGGCTATGGATAAGATAACTTACCAGAGTCTTTTCACGGGTTGCCTTTGATTGAGCCACCCTTCCAAGATGCCCTATGCAGGGGCCAGAAGCTAAAATTTTCACACTGGCTAGATTTAACGACAACGGCATTTTGGCAATGGTTAACACTTCGATCAACCTCTCTCCTAATCGGCAGCGGTAGGGTGGGCACTGCCCACCATAGGGGAAACTATTTTCCAGAAGTCACCTAAAGTCTCTAGCTTGGCTATGCACGCGCCCCCGATGGCTTGACCTTGATAAAATTAGGGCTGTGGGATTTGGGTTTGCTCTACATCATCTTCTACAACCACAGTTGGCACGACCACAACCGGGATGGGGCTGGTTTCTAATACCGATTGCGATACTGACCCCACCAGCACCGCTTCTAGCGGGCGATCGCCCCGCTTACCCATAACAATTTCGGCCACGCCGCAGGTCTGAGCCGTTTGCACAATGGCTTCGGGCACCGGGCCAGCGGTGGTTAAAAAGCGATGGCGAATGTCGGCCAGCAGCAGCTGGGCCAGCCCTCGCAGCTGCTCCACCGCGCCGGGGTCGTCTACCCGAATCACGTGCAGCACAATGACTTCGCCATCGCTGCGGCGGGCCAGCTCGGCGGCTTTGGTCAGCACCGGGCGGGCCAGGGGCGAGGTATCTACCGCCGCCAGCAAGACAATCTGGCGGGCAACGGTGACTTTGGTGGGGTCCACCTCGCCCCGCTGCAACAGCCGGGGCGCAAAGGTCGGAATCGCCCAGGCCCCCAGGGGCGCGGTCACCAAAATCGAAAGGGCCGAGAGGGCCAGAATAATCTCGCCGCCCGCGATCCCCTGGGCCAGGGGAATCGCCCCGATCGCCGCCTGCACCGTCGCCTTGGCCGAGTTGCCCGGCAGCAAAAACAGCCGTTCTTGCCAGGTCCAGTTGCTGCCCAGGGTAGACAGATACCAGCCCAGCGATCGCCCCACCAGGGTGCCAATGGCCAGCACCAGCAGCCCTAGGCCCAGGGTATCGCCCAGCACGCTGAGCTGAATGCTCGCCCCCAGCAGCACAAAGAGAATGATCTGCGCGATCGCCCAAAGGCTGTCAAAGCCGCCCCGCAGTCGTCGCGCCAGGGGGGCATCTAGCTCGATCAGAAAAAAGCCGGTCACCATCACCGCCAAATAGCCCGAAAACACCGGCCAGTCTTCTGCCACCACCACCAGCAACAGGGCAAAACCCGCCGCCACCAGGGCATCTTGCCCGGCGTTTTGAGTCCAGTTTTGCTTTGCCAGCAGCGACACCAGCAGGTGCGCCGTTAGCCAGCCCAGCCCTACCCCCAGGGTAATTTGAGCAATGATTTGCACCGGCAGCAGCTGCACCGGGCTGAGGGTGAGGCCGCCCAGGGTAAAGCCCGCAGCCGCCCCCTGGCTGAGAAACGCCAGCAGCAGGCTAAACACCAGCAGCAGCAGCACATCTGACAGGGCGCTGCCGGTCAAAATTGCGTCGGGGATGCCTTTTTTGACCCCCCAGCCCAGGCTTTTGAGCCTCAGCATGGCGGGCACGATCACCGCCGGCGACTCGGCCCCCAGCACGCAGCCCAGCAGCAGCCCGGTGGCCAGATCAAACTGAAGCAGCCAAATGGCGGCAAAGGCAATGGCGATCGCCTCACAGGCGGCGGGCAAAAACCCCAGCCGCAGCGCCACCGACCCCTGCTGGGCCAGTTTTTCGCGATCGAGGCCCAGGCCAGCCTTCATCAAAATCACCATCACGGCAATGGTGCGCAGCCCATCTGCCGCGTCTAACACCCCTGGGCTGATCACATTGCCCACCTGGGGGCCGAGCAAAATGCCCACCAGCACCATGCCCACCAGGGCTGGGGCCTTTAGCCGTCGAGCGATCTGCCCGACAAAAAAGCCCATCAGTAAAATCCAAAGAATGCTTTCTAACATAGCGCCACGCTGCGGTTGAGTCGGTTGACCAACGTGGCCTGTCGCAAAAGTGTTTTAAAGCCCTAAAGCCCCTACCCCTCCGCCACAAGCCGGAACAGTAGGAGCTATCAGCCTGGTGCGTTATGAGGGACGTGCGCTAAATAAAGTACCGGAAGCTTTGGTCACTGTAGGGTGCATTCGCGAAGCAATGCACCAATAGGAAAGATAGCAACTGGTGTCTTATTTTCTTGCGTGTCCCTAAAGGTTTAGCAAACCCCAGGCGGTTTCGGCGAGCTCCATCGCCAGCTCTGCTGTTATAGCACGGGAGAGCTGGGCTGATTCACGAGGCAACCCCGGCATAGCTACCCCAGGCTTTGTAGAAAAAATACACCGACAGCAGCGCCAGCAGGGCGCTAAATAAGCGCGTCACGGTGCGATCGGGCAGGCGCGGCAGCACGCGGGTGCCCACCTGCACCCCCACCAC
>QBMN01000098.1 GCA_003241845.1 Shackletoniella antarctica
GTAGGCGGGTGGTAGGGGCAGACCTATGTGTCTGCCCTCGCGGGGAATATAGGGATATGAGACAGGGATCGTAGGGTGGGCAATGCCCACCACTCAGGCGATGCCGTACATCCTGGGAGCGATCGCACCAAAGACCAGGTGGGCTCAGACTAGCAGCCTCAACCCATCTCAATTGGTGGTTTCGCCATCGTTTTCTGGGGCCGCTGGCTCGGCAGGGCTTTCAGGAGCTGCTTCCAGATCAACCGGATTTTCTGGGGTTTCGCCATCGTCGGGGATGGCCGCATCCTCTGCCCCAGCCTCAGGAGCCAGCGTCTCCACGGGCATCAGCCATTCTTCGCGGGGGCGGTTAATGCCGTTGGCCACGTCGCGGGTGACGACGAGCACCGAGTATTCTGTCCCCGCTGCCGGGGGCCAGGGGTCGGGGTCGATGACGGCATAGTTGGCGCTACCGCTAAAGTCGGGGCCACCCAAAATTAGCTCATGCTCGGTGCCGTCGTTGAGGGTGACGGTGACGATGCCGACTGGGGCATTAAAGCCAAAGTCGGTGGCCTGGTCGGCCTGCATGGTGACGGTTTGCAGGGGCGAGTCGGTGTTGAGGCGGCTGAGCAAAAAGGCGATCGCCCCTGGTTCGGCCAGGGCATTCTCAGGTTCTAGCATTTGCCAGTTGGCCTCGTCATCTTGCTCAAATACCAGGGTTTCGCTGCCGCGATCGACGGTGAGGGTGGCGACATCGGTTTCGGCAAAGGTGAAGACGGGGGCGGTGGAGGCGGTCTCGGCAGTGGAAGTGGGAGACTGCGATCGCTGCGACTCGGCAATTAGCACCCCGGCCCCCAGCAAAAAGGCGGCCCCGACAAGAATTAACGTACTGCGCTGAAATTTCATAGCCTCTAGCCCGCGACCTTTAGATCAGACCGAATAGATCAGACGGAATAGATCAGACGGATAGTGATGTGCTGCTCCATCCTACGACCTCGGCGGCGGGTTTGACGGTGTGCCCGCCAGAGAGCTTGATCTGTCCGCCTGGCCTCAGGTTTGCGGCTGCCCCTGGCGAGGGTAGCAGGGGGCCTGATCCATCATACAGACGACGCTCCGCAGGGCAAAGAGACATGGCAGAAAAATATAGTACTGGTGTATTATTTTGCCGCTCGGTAATTCTACCTGTCAATAGGTGCATTTGAGCGACGGTGCACCATCGCCCACTCGGCCCTGGGGAACTCAACTCAGCCATTCACAGAAATAGTGCAGGTTTGCGCTAATCTGTGACAGATACAGCGAACAAGACACTATATAGCTGGGTTCACCATTGCGCACCTATGGCTGAAACAGGACAAGAACGCTTGCTCGGGGGTCACTACCGGGTGCTGCGGCAGCTCAACCGGGGCGGCTTTGGCGACACCTATTTAGCCGAAGACACCCATCGGTTTCAAGAACTCTGCGTGCTGAGGGAGTTTAACCCCCAGGTGCCGGGCAAGCTGGCGGTGGATAAAGCCCAAAGCCTGTTTGAGCGCGAGGCCAGCATTCTCTACCAGATCAACCACCCTCAGGTGCCTCAGTTTCGCGAGCTGCTGCGCGACGAGACCCGGCTGTTTTTAGTGCAAGATTATATAGAAGGCCCCACCTACCGCGAGCTGCTGAGCCGCCGCCGGGCCTACAGCGAAAGCTTTAGCGAAGCCGAGGTGGTGCAGTTTTTAATGCAGATGCTGCCGCTGCTGCAATACCTGCACAGCATTGGCATTGTGCACCGCGACATCTCGCCCGACAACCTAATTCAGCGCAACGCCGACGGTCGCCCGATGCTGATCGACTTTGGCGGGGTCAAACAGCTGGTGGTGAATGTGCGCCATCAGCTAGGGGTGGCGCAGCCCTACCAGGCCACCGATGGCACGGTTACTCGCCTGGGCACCGTGGGCTATGCCCCCGAAGAGCAGTTAGAGTCAGGCCAGGTCAGCCCCGCCACCGACCTCTACGCCCTGGGCATGACCGCCCTGGTGCTGCTGACGGGCAAAGAGCCAGAAGATTTGTATGACGATCGCCGCGATCGCTGGCTGTGGCCCGAGCAGGTCGAGGTCTCGGCCACGCTCACCGCAGTGCTGACCCGGCTGGTGGCCCATGACCCCGGCGATCGCTATCCGTCGGCGGGGCAGGCCATGGCGGCGCTAAACCTAGCCCACCCCGACCCGCTCTCGGCGGCCTGGTCGCAGCCCATGCCGATTCGCATGCAGCCGATGGTGCCACCGCCGCCAGAGCCGATTATTCCAGAGCCAACTAGGGCCGTGGCCCCCGCTGCACCCCACTACCCCTCTATGGCCTACGACCCGACGGCCACGGTGGCCCCGCCGCCTCGGGCCGTGCCGGTGCAAAAGTCGTCGTCGGGCTGCTGGTCTGCCCTGGCCGGGCTGCTGCTGACGGTGGGCGTGGCAGGGGGGCTGTGGTGGTGGCTCGACCCGCTGAGCCAGTTTGCCGGCGATGGCACCGAGGCGGTGTCGCCCGACGGCAGCGATGCCGAGAACCCAGCCTTGAGCGAGGCCGAGCGCGATCGCAAGCAGACCCTGCGCGATCGCGCCAGCGCCCTCAGCGTTGACCAGAGCTACCTAACCGGGCTCACCGACCAGCTCTTCTACGAGCGCAACCCCAACCTTCAGGGCACCCAGCTCACCGACCAGCCCGAGGATGAGCCACTGCGCAACCAGTGGGACGGCATCGCCGCCGAAAGCCTTGACCTGCTGGAGGCCAACCTCAGCACCGAGGCCCGCAGCCGCCTGGGGCGCTATAACCCCACCGACAGCGATCGCTGGCAGCGCCAGGTCAACGCCCGCTTTGTCAGCAGCCGAGCGCTGAACGATCTAGCCGACGCCCGCTTTAGCCAGCTGTTTCCGGGGCGGGAGGCAAACAGCGGCTTTGTCGAAACCCCGGTCGATCAAATTTGGTTTGGCCTGGCCCAAGACCAGGTCAACGCCATGGAAAGGGGCGAAAACCTGACTGAGATCACCTTTGAACCGGGGGCCTTTAACCAGCAGCGCTCAGGCAATCTCAACCCCGGCCACGGCCAGATCTACATTCTCAACCTCAGTGCCGAGCAGCTGCTGCGGCTAAATCTTCAGGCCCCGCCGGGCAGCACCCGCCTGTCGCTCTACGTGCCGGTGCCCACCGACGAATTGCCCTACATCTTGGCCGATGCCGAGCAAAACACCTGGGCCGGAGACCTGACTCAGTCGGGCTACTACGAAGTGGTGGTGGTTTCCCAGGGCAGCACGCCGATTCCCTACAGTCTTACGGTGGCGGTCGATAACGTGAGCAACGACATCATCAATCAGCCCGATCCACCGGCCAAAGAGAACTAGCCATAGCCGGCTGTAATGGTACGCCGCGTTGCGAGACCCCCGTGGCTGTGTAGGATGGTTAACAGCCTTCGCGATTGTATACAGCGGGCTGGGCAGTAGGGCTTTTAGCCTATTTTGACCTAGGCCGAGCGAAGGCTGATGAGGTTTTTAACGCTAGTAGGGGGTTTAGGTATGACGGCAGCCAGCACGCAATCGATTCCGGCATTTTGTCAGGGCATTCAGCACTTTGGCAAACTGCTGCCCGAGTTTGCCACCTACGGTCAGGCGGCGGCGATCGCCCCCGACCAAACCGCCATCACCTCCCCCAGCGACCCCGTCGCCGTCTACCAAACCCTGCTAGCCGCCGATGCCCTGCGCTACCTCACTCTGCAGGTGACCGCCAGCAAAGAGTCGGGCCACCCCGGCGGCTTTGCCAGCATTGCCGATGCGATCGCCTCTCTGGTCATGCTGGGCCACAAAAACATCATCACCGAAGTCGGCCACCATGCCCCCGGCTTCTATAGCAATGTGTTCTTAGACCGCTCTCTCGAAGATATGGGCATAGAGACGGTGCAGCAATTGTGCGATCGCTTCCGCGAAACCCACGGGCTGCTGGGCCATCTGTCGGGCCAAATGCCCGGCCTGCTCAACCCCGCTGGCCCCCTGGGCCAGGGGCAGCACTTCGCCATGGCGGGCGCTAAACTACACCCCGGCGTGCTGTTCCCCGTCACCATTGGCGACGGCGGCCTGGGCGAGCCCTACATCATGAGCAGCTTCGGCCACTTCAACACCGCCTACCCCACCGTCACCAACTTCCTGCCCATCCTGGTGTGGAATGGCTATAGCCAAGAGCACCACAGCATGGTGTCCACCAAGTCAAACCAGGCCATGATCGACTACTGGCGCGGCAACGGCTTCCAGGAGGTAGTGCTGGTCGATGCCAAAGACTTTGACGACGCTGATCAGCCCGGCGACTACGTAGATAGCACTGCGTTCTCCTTCCCCCAGCGGTTTGCCTTTACCCAGGCGGTGCTAGAGGCCACCGACAAAGCCGCCAAACTGGCCCTGGGCGGCACCCTCACCGTGCTGATCATCAAGCAGCTCAAGGGGGCGGGCGTTCACAAGCGCGGTGCCCAGTCCCACAACCTCTACCCCGGCGACTCGCTCCAGCGCGACTACATCGTCAGCGCCCTCACCACCCGCGCCCTGCACCCCGACGCCTGGGCCTTGGTGCGCACTAACTATGAGCGCTCCATGGGCGGCCCCGGTGCCAAAACCGCCGTCACCGAGTCGGTGCTGCCCCTGGCCGATCTGGGCACCCTGCCGCTAAATGAGTTTCCCGTGGGCGGCGACAAGCAGGTGGCCACCACCGCCATGGGGGCACTGGTGGGCTATGTCGGCCACCAAGACGCCCAGTTTGTCGTCACCAATGCCGACGGCAACGCCGCCTCGGGCATCAACAACATCAACCAGGCGCTCAAGATCATTCACCCCACCGCCGACCCCATCTACTTCCAGCAGCCCCAGGGCCAGGTCTACGAGCCCCTCAGCGAAGATGCTTGCGCCGGGCTGGCCGCCGCCCAGGCTCTCTTCGGTGCTCGCACCCTCTGGTGCTCCTACGAATCCTTTGCCATCAACGGCCTGCCCATCTGGCAGACCGTTACCCAGGCCATGGCCGAGCTGCGCCGCCCCACCCCCTCCACCATCTGTCTGTTTACCGCCGGAGCCCTAGAGCAGGGCCGCAACGGCTGGACCCACCAGCGCCCCGAAGTCGAAAACTACTTCGCGGGCATGATGCGCAACGGCAACGTCTACCCCCTGTTTCCCACCGACGCCAACGGCATTCAGGTCTGCTTTGACTGGGCACTAGCCACCCGCAACAAGGGCGTCACAATCACCGCCAGCAAGTCGCCCCTGCCGATTCGCACCACCTTTGAGCAGACTCGTCAGGCCCTGGCCGAAGGCGCGGTGGAGCTGGCTGCTACCCCCGGCGAGAAAACGGTGGTATTTGCGGTCATCGGCGACATGACCCTGCTGCCGGTGTTTGAGGCGGCGGAGCAGCTGGCGACCAGCGGCATTGGCAGCCGCATTGTGTCAGTAGTCAACCCCCGCCAGCTCTACCGCTCCACCGATGTCGCGTGGGATATGTGCTCTGAACCCGACAGCCATTTTCTCGATGAGGCTGGGTTTAGCCGCCTCTTTGGCGGCGATGTGCTGATTGGGGTGACCGGCGGCTCGAGCGCTATGCTCGAGCCGATCATGCTGCGCAGCACCGCCCCGCGCGATACCTTCTGCTGGCGGCGCGGCGAGACCACCGCCAGCGCTGGGCAGATCATGGCCCTCAACGGGTTGACGGCCAATAACTTTGTCGCCCGAGCTCAGGCCCTGCTGGGCTAGGCAGCGCCAAACTAAAGAAATAAAAGGGGAGAGCGATCGCTCTCCCCTTTTATTTCACAAAAGTAATCTCGCAAAAGCAGCCTTGGGAAATCCAGAAATTCTCTAGAGCAAGACCCAGGACTACTCAGGCTGCTGCGATCGAATAAAGTTGAGCACTTCCGTAGAGGGAAACAACCGCACCTGCTCAAGCTGGGCATCTAGGGCCGGGTCATCGCTGTTGGCCATCGTTGACAACAGCCACTCCAGCGACAGTACCTGCACCACAATGTCGCTAGCCGCCTCTGCATTGGATTCTTGGTAGCGGTTCAGCAGGGTTTGCAGGTCGTTGCGAGAGAAAAACATCGGCAGCGAGGCCTGACCATCTTGGTTGATGGTCAGGTAAGGGCCGTCAGCTCCCTGGCGCGCGATAAACAGCGGCACCCCCTGAAAGTTAGACTGAACTTGCAGCGCAGCGTCTAGCTCATCGCCAATGGGCAAGTAGAGCAGCGGCACTTGGGCCTCGCTATTGAGCACGGTTTCCTGGTAAAGGGTGCCCAGGTCAACTAGAGCTACCTCGGCGCTAGGGTCTTCTTCGCGAGCGCGGTTTAAGAATTCATCGGCGGCTTCTCCGTCAATGAACACGACGGGTACCTTGACCTCCTGGTCATTGACCTCGGCAGCAGCGGTCAGCGGCTGGCCATCGGAGTTGAGAATAATAAAGACCGGCACCTGCTCAAGCTTATTGACAATGGCCTCTTCACCCAGTGCTTGGGCGGGCAGAGGCATGACCAAACCACCCCCCAGCAGGCTGCCGCCAACCAGGGCAGTAAGCAGGGGCAGGGGCCGCAAAATGGAGGGAAAAAGCTGTCGCATAGGGTATCTCGTCGTTAAATAACGTCAGTGGGGGTAACGGCAGTGGGCCTCGTGCAGATGATCGCTAATGTCAATGACTATAGATACTACAAACTAGCGGCGCTATGTACCGGCCCCTGTGACAGTCTTGCTCCTCGTCCAGGCAAAACAGGCCCAAACAAATAAGACAAACCGCCTATACTCAAAATCGGGATGACAGGATTTGAACCTGCGACATCCTGCTCCCAAAGCAGGCGCGCTACCAAGCTGCGCTACATCCCGTAGACTTTTAGTCACAGCTCAGTATAACCTGCTTTCTGACCGAACCAGCACGGTCTCCCTTGGCCCCGCGCTAGCTCACCTACAGATTTTACCTATGGCGACCCCTGCCTATTCCCTAGAACAACTGCCTGGCATCAGTCAGGCCCATGCCGAAGGCCTGGCCAAGCTGGGCCTGACCAGCGTCGATCAGCTGCGGCGCTATGGGGTTTCTGTGGAGCACCGCCAAAACCTGGCCAAGCGACTCCAGGTGCCGCTGCGCTACGTGACTAAGTGGGTGATCTTGGCGGATCTAGCTCGGGTGCCTGGGGTGGGCTGTCAGTTTAACGGGCTGCTGCTGCACGCGGGCATTATCTCAGTGCCACAACTGGCCACCTGCTCTACCCAGCGGCTATTTACTCAGCTGCGGCGGCTGCATGTGGCCACGATGCAGCGCAACGATCTCTGCCCCACCGCCGACCAGGTCAACCTCTGGATTCACCAGGCCAAAACCCTCAGCTAGTCTGGGTACCAAAACATTCCCTTAATTCCCTCGGGGTCGGGCATAAAGCCTAGGCCTTTGTAAAACTCGACCACCTGGGGGTCGGCGAACAGGGTGACGTTGCTGATGTCTTCGCTGCGCAGTTTTTTGATCAGCTGGCGCATAAGTTCCTTGCCCAGACCGCGCCCCTGAAAGTCGGGATGCACCACCACATCCCAGATGGTGGCGTTGAAGGCGTGGTCAGAGGTGGCCCGAGAAAAGCCCACCAGGCGGCGGCGATTGCCCCGCTGCTCCCACATGGTGATCACCAAGTAGCTGTGCTGAATGGCTTTTTTAACTTTGCGAATAGGGCGTCTAGCCCAGCCCACAGCGTTGCACAGCTCTTCTAGCTCATAGAGGTCGAGGTCGCGATCGGTGCTAAATACGATGGTTGACCCTTCTCCATGCTCAGGCAGAGCCTCTAGGACGGTACCCCCAGATGCCGCCTCGACAGACGGAGCGCCATCAGAACCGACAAAAAGACTTTTCCAAAAACCCATGCAGACCCTGTCTGATAACGAAGTGGGACGACATTCAACGGCGTCATTTAATCGCCTAGGTGAGTAGCTCTATGCACTGCGGCGCAGTGGCTGCGGCTAAAGCTAACCCTAGGGCTAAACACCGTTTCTCCCTAGTATATCCCCTTAAAATGCCGATGCCGCTGGCTGAGTTTGGATTTATGCTGACTATCCTGGGGGTGAGTACGGTGCCGACAATGCTTCTTAGCATAGGTAAGCTGGGGAATTTCCCCGACGACAACCGCTGTCAGAGGTTTTGCTACGAAGATAACCCTCACCCAAGTCCAGAAGTGGAGTTCTACCTGTAGAAAAACTACAGATCCCGATCTGGACTTGGTATAGGTCCTTGATTCTCAAGTGTTTCTGAGGCGGCAAATGCTAACGTTACCTCCATGGAGTTCCATCCTTCCCACCATGGCCGCCGGCTTAAACCCCTCTACGGTTGAGCTATTAAAGCGCTTTAACCGAGCCTTTCCGCAGTTTTATGAGCAGTTTGTCAGCAGCGAGATTCAGCTGCAAAACTTGCGCTTGGCTTACCAACTCTACAAGCAGCGCCAGGCCGTGCTTTACATCAAGCCTGAGGGCACCAAAAGTGCTTTGCACTTTGTCTACCGCAACCAGTCGTTTCTGCTTAGCGATATCTTTGGCGTGCTGGCGGCCTACGGCCTGACAATTCATAACCTCAGTCTCTACGGGCAGATTTATCCGCCCATGCTGGTGTTTATTAAGCTGGTGGTGTCTCGCGGGGGCAAAGCGCTCACCCCCAAGACCACTGAAAATGTCTGCCGGGCGATTCAAGAGACGCTGGCGGGGCATTTTGAGGTAGAAGAAATGCTCAGCGTCGAGTTTAATCTAGATGCGGGTCTGGAGAAGGTAGAGACTGAATTTTATGTTGACCCAGTGTTTCACCTACCGGCGCTGCTGATTGAAGCCGATAACCAGCCGGGGCTGTTCTACAAGGTGATGTACGCCATCTGGCAAGAAGACCTGCTGGTGGTCAACGCCAACCTGCTGGTGTGGCGGGGGCGCACCCGTCTAATTCTCTATTTGCTAGGCCCTAATGAAAGCCTGATTCCAGATTATCTGGGCCAAAAGATTGCCGATGGCATGCGCGATCGCCTGATGAGCTAGGTTACGATTGTGAGGGATCAGCCTGAGAATCATTGGCCCATGGCCACTACTACAGTTTTTGGTGTACCCCATTATTATCAGATTACTGGGACGGGCCTGCCCCGTGCCGAGGGGGCAGGCCCGCCCTTAGTTTTTATCCACGGCTGGCTGCTCAGCCACAAATATTGGCAGCCGATTATCGATCAGCTGAGCCTTGAGCATCACTGCTTGGCCTACGATCTGCGAGGGTTTGGCGAGTCGCGCTACGGCCTAGCTGATCACTGCCCAGGAACACCCGCTGCGGCCCAGGCCTGGGGGGCCTCAGCGTCGCCCTATGGTCTGGGGGCCTACGCCCGCGACTTGGCGGCGCTGCTCCAGCAGCTTAACCTTGGCCCAGTGTGGCTGGTGGGGCATTCGCTGGGGGGCAGTGTAGCTCTGTGGATGGCCCACTGCTTTCCTGAGCTGGTGCAGGGGGTGGTGTGCTTAAACTCGGGCGGGGGCATTTATCTGGAGCGAGAGTTTCAGCAGTTTCGCCAGGCGGGGCAATACATTGTCGGCTGGCGGCGGCCCTGGCTGCGCTACACGCTGCTGCCGCTGCTGCTGACCCGCATGATGGTGCACCGACCATTGGACTACAGCTGGGGGCGCGATCGCTGCCTTGACCTCCTCCAGGCCGATGGTGCAGCCGCCCTGGGCACCTTGCTAGAGTCAACCACCGAGGCCGAGGTGCATCTGCTGCCCCGGCTGGTGGCAGCCCTAAGGCAGCCAGTGTATTTCGTGGCCGGTCGTCAAGACCAGGTGATGAACCTACGCTATGTAAACCACCTGGCGGGCTATCTGCAAGCGTCGCGTCAGGGGCAAAACACCGTGATTGAGATTGAAAACTGCGGCCACCTGGCTATGGTTGAACAACCTGTGGTGGTGGCTAAGGTGCTGCAAGAGATCTTATCCGCCGCCCCCGTAGCGCAAGATTTCTCTAGGAGCTAGGCCAGAGCTGAGCGAGCTGCGGGTTAGTAACGGACTAGACCGCCAGGTTTCAACCGCGAGCAATCTTAGGGATGAAGGCGTGAAGGAAGCAATCTGCGCAGCCTCTCCCAGTCGCAGAAAGGTTGCACACCGGATACATGACGTCCCTAGGAATTCTTTTGATTTCTAGAGGCTAATTAAAACTTGCTGGCCTGGGGTTGCTCTGAAGCGTGTTACCAACCCTAGGAATTTATAGGAACCTAAGTTACCTACAAAACAAAAGAGATGCCGACGACTGGCCGTGTTTCGTCTCGGCATCTCTTCTGGTTCGCTCCTCACACATTCATAACTATATGATCACTCTGGGGGAATGTCACCCCCTAAAACCGGGTTGAATGAACAGTTTTTCTTATGAATGCTGAGGCGGGGGGAGCGGGGCAGGCGCGATCGCGCGCCCAGCCCAGGTGTAGCCGGGACTACAGCGATCCGGCTAGGGTCTAGGTTCAATCGTCACTGTAGGTTTACTCATATTCACAACCGCCCGTATTCACAACTGAAGCACGGAATTTGCAAATGTCTCGAGATCTCTAGGGGATACTACGGGAAAATACGGGGTCTCTGTATTAGTATTGGATGGTTCACACAAGCTTAATATTTCATAGAACGTCAAAACGTTCTTGCGGTCGTTGCGTTGATTCGCCCGTCTGAGCTGTCGAGCTAAGCTCCATCTACCCCATGGTCGCGCTCTGTACCGTTTAATCCAGCTTTTTCTATGCAATCTTCCTCTCATACCGACAACGCTCGACCGTTTTTGACCTGGCAGCGCATCACCGACTGGGCCCATACCCACTATCGGGCCAGAACATTCAACAAGGACGAGCGCATTCCCACCCGCTCTGGGCTGCTGTATTTGGTAGAGCGTGGCTCCGTGCGTCTGGTGGGTTCAGCCCAAGGCGCAGGGCCAGACCCCGAGTTGTCTGACCTCGACGATGCTGGCGATGAAGATACACCCTCGTCTCTAGCTCTAGGCCTGAGCGAAGAGGCCTTTTTAGGGTTTGTGGGGGCTGGCCAGCCCTTTGAAATTGTGGCCCAGTCACCTTTCCTGCTGCAAAGCTTTGCCCATGTTGACCAGACCACTGTGATCTGGCTGTACTGGAGCGATCTAGACAACTGGCCCCACTTTCGCCGCGAGGTGCTCGACGCTTTTCGCTACCAGCACCAGCGCAAGCTGCTGTGGCTCAGCACCCTGGGTCAGCGCCGCACCATTGATCGCCTGCTGGGGTTTCTCACCCTACTGATCGAAGAATTTGGGGAACCCTGTGAGTCAGGCTACTACCTACCCTGGTCACTCACCCACGCCCAAATTGGCAGCGCCATTGGCTCTACCCGGGTTACAGTCACTCGCCTGATGGGTAAGCTGCGCCAGCGCAAGCTAATTTATATCTATAAAGACGGGCTGATTGCTATCCCCGGAGACCCGTTGGTCGTTCGAGAGGCCTAGGAGCGCAGGTGGGTAGGTTAATAGGACGATGCACCTGACGCTTACCAAGTGTCAGGGAACCAGAGCCACGGGCGCTAGAGGCTGAGGTTGAGAGGCTCTGGCGGCGGGGCCACGGGTTTAGCGCCGTTCTTCCCGGCACCGTTTTTGTCTGAACCAACGGGCTGAAAGTTAAGCGGCAGGTTGGTGAACTGGGGCAAGATTTCGGTGGTAAAGGCGGCGGCGGCCTTAGATCGGTAGCGGTTGGGGTTAAAAATGACCGACAGGGTGCGGTTGACCACCACTGAATCAATCTTGGCACGGTGTAGCACGCCCATTTGAAGCTCTTTTTCAATGGCCGAGTTCGACACAAAGGCGACCCCGAGGCCAGACTGCACGGCGGTTTTAATTGCCTCAATAGAGTTTAGCTCCATCTCGATTTTGAGGCGGCGAGTTTCAATGCCGCAGCGGGTGAGCACTTGGTCAATGACTTTACGAATAGTCGATTGCGAGTCGAGGGCGATGAAGTGCAGCTTGTAGAGATCTTCTCGCTGAATCACCGCCTGACCGGCTAAGGGGTGATACATCGGCATGATCAGTGCGAGTTCGTCTTCGGCGTAGGGCACTCTTTCTAGAGAGTCCTGTAGCTCAGGGGGAACTTCACCGCCGATAATGGCTAAATCAACCTGTCCATTGGCCACACTCCAGGAGGTGCGACGGGTGGAATGCACGTGGAGCTGCACCGCTACATCGGCATACTTTTGCCGAAACAGGCCAATCATGCGGGGCAGTAGGTAGGTACCGGTGGTTTGGCTCGCGCCGATAATCAGGGTGCCCCCCTGCAGGTTCTGGAGATCTTCGATGGCGCGACAGGTTTCTTGGCACAGGCTGAGAATGCGATCGCCATAGCTCAAGAGCAGATGCCCGGCCTCGGTGAGCTGCGCCCGCCGCCCCCCTCGGTCAAACAGTGGTACATCTAGCTGGCGCTCCAGGTTTTGCACCTGCAAGCTCACCGCCGGCTGAGAGACATAGAGACTGTCCGCCGCTCGTTTAAAACTGCCCTCTGCTGCGATGGCCTTGAGAATACGCAGCTGGTCGAGGGTAAAGGGAAGGTCAGACATGGGCATTAACCCTAATGTACGATAATCCTGGGCTGCCAACAAACCATGATAGTAATGCAGGCCCGTTCGGTGGGATCGCCACAACCAGAGTTGTTACAACCATCCCAGATAGCCCCATCCCAGATAGACTGACGGCTCCTAGCCTAATGTCGAATGAAGTCTGCCATCCCTAGATTACTTGGTTCAGGGCACGCAACGACAAAATCTTAAAACGGTACCCCAACGATTTATGAAACGGCAGGTGATTCAGAATGTCTTAAATTTGCCCGGCATCTCTGGGATAGCGCTGATTGATGGTCGCAACCGCCCCTTTTTCTTTGGGCCAGACATCAGCCTCAACACCCAGCAGCAAGATGCGCTAGCCCAGGGGATTCAGCAGGTGGTTGACACCACCCCGGCTCATTTTCAAACCTTTAGCTTTCGTTTTATCAATCAGCTGGCCCACATTTACAAGCTGGGCAAGGGGTTAATTTTGCTGGTGCTGATCACCGATCAGATGTCCCTGGTTGAGTATGGCACCGCCATTGACGAGCTGAAAACAACCCTGATGGAAGCCCCCCACAACGCAGTGCCCACCTTTAGGCTGATGGCGGGCTGCGTCACCCTGAGCAGCGGTTCTGTAGCGCCGGGTGCTGCCGCTGCCGCCGATCCAGAGGCGTTACAGCCGCTGGCAAACCGGGCTGCGGGGGCCATGGCCCCAACCGGCTCGGCGATCGCTGCGGCGCTAAACCACCTCAGCGACGGGGCCGCCCAGTACCTGGGCAAAACCCTGGTAGTCAACACCTGGAAGCAATCTCGACCGGCCCACCCCTGGCTTGAGCAGTTTGAGCTGCAGCCAGATGGTCACTTTACCGTCAAGGTCGATGACCAGACGCCAATCACCCCAGAGCAGCACCAGTGGGTCAAAGACTGGGTGGCGGCGTTTTTGGGGCGCGGTGGCCGCACTATCCGCAACTTTCAAACCCTGGTGGGTAGCCAAACCCTCACCCCCGCAGAGAGTCTGCTGCTCCTAGAGAACCCGCCCTCTAAGACCCGCTAAGACCCTCTGAGATCTTCTGGGGCGATACCCGTCTACCGCAGCACCGGGATATGCTCTGTTGGTACCCTAGATGGGTACCTTGGAATTACCTAGATTTTCTATACCCCTGCATTTTTTACCTCTGTCGCACCCACCATGGTCAAAACCGTTCGCCTAGAGCCCATTGCCGAAGAAACCTCGGTTGAAACCAACGGCAATCTGCTGTCGGTATTGCTGAATAAAGATTTAGATGTGCTCAGGGAGTGTGGTGGGCGGGGCATGTGCGCCACATGCCACATCTATGTACAGTCGGGCATGGAGGCTTTGACTCCAATTAACCGCCGTGAGCAGCGTACCCTAGAGGTGATTACCTCCTGCAAGCCCAACTCTCGTTTGGCCTGCCAGGCCAGGGTAGTGAGCAACGGTGTGGTGGTAGAGCTGCCGCCGGGGATGTACGTGAACTCGCTGCAAGACATTGAGGCGTTGATTGGTCGCCGGGCTGACCAAGACCTGCTGCACCCCATTACTGGCGAGGTGCTGGTGGAGCAGGGCAAGCTGATTACGCGATCAACCATGGCCCAGCTTGAACGCACTGCCAGTTTTAAGGTGGGGGAGTTCTTTAGCCAGAGCAAAGATACCTAGGTAATGTCGTTCGCGTCCTAGGTTCACGCCCTAAAGGGGGCGAATTCAAACAAGATTGGGTGTGGGAATAAAAACCAGCCAAGGGGGCCATACCGAAGCCCAGAAAACATCTGTTATGGTAAGGCAACGCCGTAGCTGAGTTTTGTGTTAACCCCTATGGACTCTGCCCTTCCCCTCAGTGCTCGCCACGAGCAGGTGCTCCAGGCAACGATTCGCCACTACATTGCCACGGCAGAGCCGGTTGGGTCGCGGGCCTTGGCCCAAGAATATAACCTGAAGGTCAGCCCGGCCACGGTGCGCAACACCATGGGGCTACTTGAAAAATACGGGCTGCTCTATCAGCCCCACACGTCGTCGGGGCGGGTGCCCTCTGACTCGGGCTATCGGCTCTACGTAGATCGACTGATGTCGCCGTCGGCCCAGGTAAGGCGGCGGGTCGATGCGGCCCTGGCGGAGGAAATTGACTGGATGGGCCATAGCCTGGAGTCGCTGCTGCGATCAGCCACCCAGATTTTGTCGCAGATTAGCGGCTATCTGGCGCTGGTCACGGTGCCCCAGGCCAACACGGCGCTGATTCGCCATATTCAGCTGGTGGCGGTGGAGAGCGGGCAGATGCTGATGGTGTTGCTGCTAGATTCGCTGGCCACCCAGTCGGTGGTGGTGCAGCTGCCGCCAATGCTGGCTGCCGAAGCGCTGGCGATAGATGACTCTCTGGGCCGCCGGAATCTGGAAATTTTGTCGAACTTTTTGACCCACCACCTGCGGGGGCGGCCCCTGGCAGAGGTGACCAGCCTCGACTGGGGCAGCTTGGATGCGGAGTTTGAGCAGTATGGGGTGCTGCTCTGCCAGGCTTTGGGCGATCTGGCGCTGCGATCGCAGCCCACCGAAACCCCTTATTTGGTAGTTAGCGGGTTGGCCGAGGTGCTGCGCCAGCCCGAGTTTTCTGACGCCCAGCGCATTCAGGCGATCGTGCGTCTGCTCGAAGAAGACCAGTCCCAGCTGTGGCCGCTGTTTATCGCTGCTCCGTCTGCGGCGCGTCCGGTGCCCAGCGGCGTCGATGTCAGGGTCTGGATTGGCGCTGAGAACCCGCTGGAGCCGATGCAGGGCTGCGCGTTAGTGGTATCTAACTACACCCGCCACAACACCTCGGTGGGCAGCGTAGGGGTGCTGGGGCCGACCCGGATGGTCTACGAAAATGCCGTGGCCGTGGTTAAGTCGGCAGCTGACTACCTGTCCACCGCTCTCAGCGAGTAGTGGTATCCCTGGGAACAACCCGAGTCGGTAGGGGCAGACGGTGATTATTACAGAACTACTGGCAATTTTATCGATCGCAGCGGCTACAGGGCTGCGGCTAGCCCTGCCGCTGCTGCTGATTGGCCTAATGTCTGGCCCCCAGCTGTGGGTCAATGTGCCGCTGCTGTCTCAGCTCCCGCCGACCCTGGTACTGGGGGTGCTGGCCACCTGGTCAGCGGCTGAACTAATGCTGTCGAAGGATCGCCACAGCCAGCGGTTTTTTCAGATTTTAGAGCTGGTGCTCAGCCCTGGGGTGGGGGCACTGGCGGGCATTGCGATCGCCAGAACCGTGGGCCTAGACAGCTGGCTCAACCTGCCCATTGGGCTAATTAGCGCCCTCTTGGCTCTGGTTATTCAACTGCTGCAGGTGGGCCTATTCTTTCGGCCTCGCCGCCCGCCCCTATGGTGTTTTTTTGTGGTCGATGGGCTGTGCATTGTGCTGGCGGTGCTGGCCTTTGATGCCCCTTACCAGGGCGGCGTGATTGCCCTCCTGCTGCTGTGGCTGGTGATTCGCACCTCACACCTGTGGCAGCAATGGCCCCGGCGCTCCAAGCCTAAGGAGTAAAGGCCCGCAGAATCAGCTAGAGGATGCCGACAAAGTGCAGGGGGCCACGACCGCTGACCAGCTCTAGCAGCAGGGCCAAGAAGCCCACCATGGCCAGCCGTCCATTCCACACCTCGGCCACGGGGGTGAGGCCCCAGGCGGAGCGCTCTTGGGGGTAGATTTTCACCTTTTTGTCGGGCTGCACCACGTCAGAGAAAAGCTGACGCGGAGCCACTAGGGCCTCAGTCACCATGTCGGCCATGTCGGCGATGAAGCGCGGGTGGGTGTTGAGCGCAGGCACCCGGTGGAAACCGTGGATGCCCGCTTCTTCGGCGATTTCGCGATACTCGATGTCAATCTCTTGCAGGGTTTCGATGTGCTCAGAGACAAAGCTGATGGGCACTACCACCAGGTCTTTGACCCCCTGCTGAGCCAGCTGCTCGATCGCATCTTCGGTATAGGGTTGTAGCCACTCTACCGGGCCGACCCGGCTCTGGTAGGCCAGGGTGTGGGGGTTGGGGCGGTTGAGCGACTTCATAATCAGCTCGGTGCAGTGCTCGATCTCGCGCTGGTAGGGGTCGCCTGCTTCTTCGACATAGCTGACGGGCACCCCGTGGGCGCTAAAGAAAATATGGGCACCGTCGGGGTTGTCGAGCTTATCTAGCTCCTGGGCGATCAGGTCGGCCATGGACTCGGTGTAGCCGGGGCGCTCGTACCAGGAGGGCACGGCGGTGTAGACAACGCGCTGGAGGGCGGGGTCTTCGAGCCAGAGGCGCTCGAGCAGGCGAAAGCTAGAGCCGGTGGTGCTAATGGAGAACTGCGGATACAGCGGCAGCACCACCAGCTTTTCGATGCCATCGCGCTTGATCTGGGCCACGGCCTCTTCGGTGAAGGGGTACCAGTAGCGCATGCCAATGTAGATGCTGGCTTCGGTGCCTCGGTCGGCCAAAACCTGCCGGAGCGCCTCGGCCTGCTCTTCGGTGATGCGGCGCAGGGGCGAACCACCGCCAATCTGCTGGTAGTTTGCTTGGGATTGCTTAGCCCGTGAGCTAGAAATCAACCAGGCCAATGGCCGCTGGAGAAACGGCAAGGGCAGGCGAATAATTTCTGGATCGGCAAACAGGTTAAACAAAAAGGGGCGCACGTCGTCGGGCGATTCTGGCCCCCCTAGATTTAGCAATAAGACCCCAACACGACCCATGGCACTGTAGTGGCTCTAAAGTAGGTACTGATATCTCAACTATTCTACAAGCTGGATGAACGGTTTCCGAGGGTGATGGCTACTCCTGCGGCTTTAGATACTGCG
>QBMN01000099.1 GCA_003241845.1 Shackletoniella antarctica
GCGTTGAGCTGTTCCATCAGCGCCTCGGCTAGCCCCTCAGGGCTGAGCTGATCGGGATGGATGGCATGGAACAGACCCATCTGAGCCATGCGCTCAGCTCTGATCCACTGCTCTTGCACCGGCTCGGTGCGGGGCACCACCACCGCCCGTGCCCAACGAGAGAATTTCGCAGATGGTGTTGTAGCCGCCCATCGACACCACCGCATCGGCGGCCACCATGTAGCTGGCCAGGTCGTCGGTTTAGTCGAGCCAGTGGATTTGGGGGTTCGCCGCGATCTGCTCCATTAGCGCTGGCTTTTTAGCGGCGGGCAGCTCGGGGCCACCAATGATTAGGCTGGTCAGGTTCACCTCAGGGGGCAGGGTCTCCAGCGATCGCAGGTAGGTGTCCAGCAGGTGAGACCCATCGCCGCCACCGCCGGGCGTAACGAGCACCAGCGGGTCGGTGGCGCTCAGCCCCAGGGCCTGACGCACCGACCCGCTGCGCTGCCCGCAGCCCCGGCGCACGTAGCCGGTAAACCGGGTCTTGGCCCGCAGCGCCGGGGAAAACTGGTACGCCGTCGGCGCATCGAAAATGTCGGGCTGCCCACAATCCACACCTGGTCGTAGTGGCTCTCGGCGATCGCAGAGTAGTTGTGGTGCTGCCACTGGGCCACGGTGGCCTCGGGACTGTCGAGAATATCGCGCAGCAGCAGCACCCGCCGGGTTTGGGGACGGTAGCGCTGGAGATCGTCGAGGGTAGCCTGGAGTTCGCCCTTTAGACCGTCGGGCTTTTTATCGACCAGCAGCATGTCGGGCTGAAAGTGGGCCGCCACGGTGCGGATCAGGTGCGATCGCAGCTGCACCGTTTCTTCCACCTCAGTGTTGAGAAACCGCACGCCCAGGGTGCCCGCCTCATCGCACCCCAGGCAGGGCAGCTTAATGTAGTCGAGGCCAATGGGCAGCCGCAGCTGGTGCAGAGCCGGAGAGACAGACACCACCAAGATGGAGAGGTCTGGCAGCGTCTTGAGCAGGTACTCGCAAATCGCCACCATGCGGCGAATATTGCCCAGCCCAAAGGCATCGTGGGAGTAGACCATGAGTTTCATAGAGGTACCCCTGGGGTGTGGGGAGGAGAGTGGGGAGTAGGCGAGAGATTTTGAGTTTTGAGTTTTGAGTTTTGAATTGGGGCATTCAGCTCAAAATTCAAGGCCGCCGGGGCCGGGGGGTTTTAGTGGGCGATCGCCAGCGCCTAACCGGTGCCCTGGTCAACCTGGCCAAAAATGCCGCCCAGCACACCCAACCCACCGACACCATTGAGCTGGGGTCGGCCACCCTGGGTACCCAGGTCAGGTTTTGGGTGCGCGACACAGGCGTTGGCATTGCCCCCGCTGACCAAACCCGCATTTTTGATCGTTTCGCCCGCGCCGCCAGCACCTACCGCAGGTCAGAGGGCCATTGTCAAAACCATTGCCAATAGCCACTCTGGCACCATTGAGCTGGTCAGTCAGCCGGGGGCAGGCTCCACCTTCACCCTGGTCATTCCCTTAGATCTGCCCCAACAGGAGCGGGCCGCATGACCCACATTCTCATTGTCGAAGACGAGTCGCGCATTACCACCTTCTTAGAAAAAGGCTTGCAGGCCAGCGGCTATGCCACCACCCCCGCCGCCAACAGCGACGAGGCCACCGCCATTGCCCTCGACGGCCAAATCGACCTGGTACTGCTCGATTTGGGTCTGCCAGGTCAAAACGGCCTCGAGCTGCTCAAACAGCTGCGCGGTCAGGGGTTTCAGGCCCCGGTCATTATTCTCACCGCCCGCAGCGGCATTGACGACCAGGTGGCGGGCTTTGAGCTGGGGGCCGACGACTATATGACCAAGCCCTTTCGCTTCGAGGAACTGCTGGTGCGCATTCGCGCCCGCCTGCGCACCACTGTGTCGGCTAGCGAACCCAATGCCGCTATTCTCACCTTTGGCGACATTGCCCTCAACCTACGCACCCGGCGAGTCTCCGCCGGGGGGCGGCCCATTGACCTCTCGGCCCGCGAGTTTACCCTGCTCGAAACCTTTATGCGCCACCCCGAGCAGGTGCTGAGCCGCCAGCACCTCTTAGATTTAGTCTGGGGCTATGACTATGAACCAGGCTCTAATGTGGTGTATGTGTATGTGGGCTACCTACGCAAAAAACTGGGTAGCCACCTGATTGAGACGGTACGGGGCATGGGCTACCGCCTGGTGCCAACCTCTGCCGCAGCCGTCTAGGTATTATTGTTTACTCAGTATCTAATAACTCTCTCATCTTCGCCATAGGCTTACCTTAGGGGTTTGTCACTATGATGTGGCTGTCGGCTGCCTAGGCGAGTATCCATTGGGCTTGCTGTAGACGGCCTCCCCTAACTTAGAATGACAGTCCATGTATCACGTCTTAATTGTTGAAGACGAGCCCAAAATTGCGGCCTTTATGCAAAAGGGGCTTGCCCAGGCGGGCGATCAGCTCTACGGCTCTCGTTGAGGCCACTACTGACAACTATCAGCTCATTTTGCTCGATCTGGGCTTGCCTGGTCTAGACGGGCAGGCGGTGCTGCAAACGCTGCGATCGCAGGGCAGTACCTGCCCGGTGATCGTTGTCACCGCCCGCGCCCAGGCCCTCACAGACAAGACAACCCTCCAGCAGCTTGCCAATGGCTGGTTTCAAAAGCCCTTTAAAATGAAAGACCTGCTCGGTCGTATTCGGCAACTTCTGCCGGTTCAGTAACGCAGTCAGAATGACTGCAATGAATTTAATCAACTCATCGGGAGCAACATGCCAATACTCTCAGTGATTTGGGGTGAATTTATTTAAAGAGTGGAATAAACCATGCGGCAAAAATACTGAACAGAATCATAGCTTCTAAAATTATCAGCTCAGACATTGGTTTAAACCAGCCTGACCAAGATCCTTGGCGAAAACCTGACCACCACTGGGCAGCGTGAGCAGACCAAAAAGCAGGACTATCTTTGTCGCGAAGTTGCCAGTTGAGCATAGAGAGTAGCAATGGTGATCCACCCACTTTGGCATTCATTAACAGGTGGAGTGCGATCGCACTTACCATCATCACCCATGAAGTTAGATGAGCATAATACCAACCATGTTGGAGTTCACCCTTGGGTAGCCAGGTTTCATCCATCATTTTGCCACTGAAGAGCGCAAAGGTTAGGGCTAAAAGGGCCAGAGTATTGGTTAACCGATTGAGGGTATACCACCAAATAGGTTTGCCAACCTGGGCTAACTTTGCTAGAGAACCAGGCTGCATCAGTCGCCGCTGACCGCGATGAAAGGCATAAATTACAAATACTGGAAAAATGAGCAACGTCCATAATCCAAAGGTTCCATGAATCCCTTCAATATCTTTAAAGCTGGGCAAGGGAACTTTCCCCCAGCGTCCATCGTAGGTGTCATAGGTCCAAAAAGCGGTCAAAATTGCAGCTATCAAAAATAGCCCTGTCAAGCCATGCAAAATGCGAAGGAGAAGTGGTTGATACGGTTGTGTTGCTTTCATTCGCAATTTATGGTTGGGTGAGAATGGAAACTGACCATCCGGTGATGAGATATCACCTTGGCTGGCTCCTAAAACTAGCTTGCCTAACTTCTCAACAGACGCAGGCCGCTAAGGGTGACGATAACAGTAGAGCCTTCATGCCCCAACACGCCCATTGGCCAGGTGAGATGCCCGCTCAAGGTACCGATAATCAGTAACCCAATCAGCCCTAGGGCAAAGACAATATTTTGTCGCACGATCGCCCGTGCCCGTCGCCCTAGTCTAATAGCATGTTCTAGCTTTTCCAGCCGATCGGCCATGAGCACAATATCAGCGTTTCTAGGGCCACATCGCTGCCCGCCGTGCCCATGGCAATGCCGACTGTGGCCAGCGCATTCAATAGGGCATTCAACGGGGCAAGGGTTTGGGATCTCTGCCGCATCCAAGATTTGCTATGAAAAATCGCTCGGCTCGGTTTTACACGCTGCTCTCGGTTGGGGCCGCTGTTTTAACAATTTTGCTGAAAACAGAGGCCTACCTGTTGACCGGCTCTGTCGGGCTACTGTCTGATGCTGCCGAATCGGTGGTGAACTTGGTGGCCGCGATCGTCGCAACCTGGGCCGTGACCTTTGCGGCTAAACCGCCCGATGACGAGCATGCCTTTGGGCATCGCTGAACAGCAATTGTAAATCCAAAAATTCTAGGGGCTGAAACCCTTGATGACTCGTTTAGATCAACCTCCATTGATGGACATTGATCGGCTAGAACGCCCTAAACTCGTTCCGAATTTATTTTTGCTGGCGGGTAAGAGAGCCAGCACGATCGCATAAATTTGCCAGATCTGGGTGACGAAGGGCAGCAGACAAACAATTACCATCCGCGCTAAATGGGTGATGACCATAATGCGCTTGCGGTCAACGCGATCGGCGATCGCCCCCGCCAGCGGTGAGAGCACTACGTAGGCCGCAACTCGCAGGGTAAGTGCTCCTGACAAAATCAACCCGGCTTTTTCGCCCGCCAACTCAAAGGCGAGTAGCGCCAGTCCTAGCCAGGTGAGCGCATCGCCAACCAGGTTAATGGTCTGGGCCGCGTAGAGGCGAGCAAAGGTAGGGTTTCTAAGACATTGGAGCAACCGAGGAGCTTGAGTCATGCGGTTTACAGTGCTTGACGAGGCGGGCGATGACCTTTGAGCTACCACTCTAATGTATCCCCCAGGGGGGCATATTGAAGAAGGGCTGATTGGGTTAGAAAAGGCGCGATTGGCGGCTCAGAAAGCTAGGCGATCGGGGAGCATCCCACTTTCGACAAAATAGTCAGCTTGCGAGTTGACCATTGAGGTAGGCACAGCGCAGACTCAACATCGCATTGACGGAGGCCGTATTCCAGCGAGCACCCGAGATTTGCATGCGTCGCCCAATCTGTTTGACAGCCGACTCTACCGCCCCTGAGCCAATAGAACAGAGTTGCTCGGCTTGGTAGGCTCCATAATTGACAAGGCGAGCCTGGTGAGTGCTCAGATAGGCTTCAAAATTGCGGGCTTGCTTGCGCCGACAGTCAGCAAAGAGGGCCTTGGCCACCTCCACCTTGCCTTGCCACAACAGCGTTTCCGCCGTCGCTAAGCGCTTGAGTGACCCACCGACTTTGTAGAGGTTTTCTTTGAGGTGGTACCAATCGAGGATTTCCCAACGGGTCTCAACGGTGGTGAGTTGGCCAAATAGATTCCACACCCCAGCATGACCATCGCCCAGACAGACCAGCGGCGAGAGCAAGCGTTGAGCGCTGAGATAATCAATCAAACTGTCATTGTCCTGAAAGAAGGCGTTGTAGTAAATCCCCTGCACCCGCACCGCTTTGTAGTCTCGCCATGGGCTATCGGACTCCACGAGGTCACGCAGACGGACTTTGCCACCATCAATGCTGACTTCACTGACGCCTTGTTTGGCTTCGGCACACTCGAACGACTGACGCCCCACCAAGCGTTGTTGCGTCGAGTGCCCGACCCTCATCCCGGTCAAAGCCGCGATGTCATCCTCTGCATCTTGAAACGATTCGTTGGCACTTAAGCGTAGGTTGGCTTTCTCTAGTCCACCACTGAGACGGCTGTAAGCCTTTACGCCTAATCGTTCTGCTTGACTTTGACGAATCTGGAGGACCCCCACCAAACTCTTCAGGCGGCGAACCCGGCCTCGGGCGGGGTTCGCCTGCTGGTTGACAAAAAAAAGGGCTACTCGAGGGCTCACCTCCGCCAGCATTTGCTGTCGCACAGTCTGCTCGATGCCTTCTAGACTATCGAGGCCCTCTCGGTTGCTATTGCGGTACAAAATCTCGGCAATCTCTGCTGTACAGGCTTCCAATCGCTTTTGGTCGTCAGGTGTCATGGTGAGTCATCCCTGGGGCTACCCTTCCATTCTCCCCCGTCGCACTATTTTCGCGAAAGTGGGATGCTCCCGGCGATCGCGCCACTGATTGGGTTCCAACCGAACTACTGCCTTGAACCGACGGTGGAACTCGCTGCTGCATTGACGGCGATCGCCACCTCAAGGGCCGTCTGCTTTCGTCTCGGCATTAGCCACTTGCCAAACCTGGCGTAAAGCGCCGGAATCACCAGCAGCGTTAATGCCGTAGAGGTGAACAGGCCGCCCAACACCACAATGGCCAGGGGTTGCAGAATCTCATTCCCGGCCCCGCTGGCGATCGCCAACGGCAGCATTCCCAAAGCAGACGTGAGCGCCGTCATCAAGATGGCATTGACCCGGTCGAGGGAGCCAGTGACGATCACCTCTTTGAGGGGCATCCCCTGGGCAAATTTGCCGTTGTAGTTATCGACCAACAGCAGGCCATTGCGCACCGCCACGCCAAACAGGGTAATGAAGCCGATCAACGAGGCGATGGAAATCACGCCGCCGGTCAGCGCAATGGAGGCAATGCCGCCGACCAGCGCCAGGGGCAGGTTGATCATGATGGCAATGGTGGCAGGCAGCGACTTCACCGAGAAGAACATCAGCACCGCGATCGCGATCGCCGCCAAGAGGCTGTAAATCAGCAGGCTGCTGGTAGCCCGTTGCTCTGACTCAAACTGGCCGCCGTACTGGATGAAGTAGCCGTTGGGCAACTGCACGTTTTGCTGAATCTGGGCTTGAATATCGCCCACCACGCTGCCCAGGTCACGCTCAGCCACGTTGGCCGAGACCACAATCAGCCGCGACACATCTTCCCGGTTCACCACGTTGGCCCCCATGCCATAATCGACGGTCGCCACATCCCCCAAGGAAATAATTTCCTCGGTGGGGGTGCTCAGGGGAATGGCGCGAATGGCATCTAGGTTACTGCGGGCGGCTTCCGGCAGAGACACCGCGATGTTGATGAGCTGCTGATTTTCAGGCACCTGTGCCACGATACGACCGTTCAATGCGGTCTCGACCACCTCCGAAATCTGCTCCATCCGCAAACCATAAGTGGCGGCGGCAGCGCGGTCGTACTGAATCTGCACCTGGCGAATGGGCAGCTGGGGTTCGAGCTGCAAATCGACCACTCCGGCGATAGGGGCAATGACATCCCGCACCTGCTCACCAATGGTACGGAGTTCTACAAGATCGGGGCCAAAGATTTTGATGGCGATCGCGCTTCTCACCCCCGACAGCACCTCATCCATGCGGTGAGAGATAAACCCACCAATATTGGGGGCCACACCGGGCAGCGCCAGAAACGCCTCCCGCAGTTGTTGCACGCTGGCTTCGCGGTCTTCTAGAGCCAGATCGCTGAGTTCTACATCTACGTGGGCCATGTTGACCCCGGCCCCATCGGCATCGCCAGGGGCGCGACCCGCCCGCACCTGCACCCACTCGTAGAGGGGGTTGTCTTTCAGCATGGTGGCCAGCGCCATCCCCGCCCGATTGGTGATATCCAGCGACACACCAGGGAACAGCACCATGGAGTTAACCATCGATTTTTCCTGAAATTCAGGCAAAAATACACGCCCCAGCGACGGCACAATCGCCAACGCTGCCACCAACACCGCCAACGAGAGCGCCAAAATTACCTGGGGCACCCGCAACGACACATTCAACAGCGGACGATAGAGCCGCTCGGCCCAGCGCGACACAAAGGTGCCTTCTTGAGGCAGAGTTTGATTGGCCAGTAAAATGGCACAGAGCGCGGGTGACAGGGTCATCGCCACCAGGGTAGAAGCGGCGATCGAGAGCAGATAGGCCAAGCCCATCGGCGCAAAAATTCGCCCTTCTACCCCGGTCAAACTAAAGATGGGCGCAAACACCACCACGATGATCACCGTGGAAGAAATTACCGCCAGCCGCACCTGTACCGAGGTGTCGTACACCACCTGAAAGGGGTGCTTAGGGTTGCCCTGGGCCTGGTTGGTGCGCAGACCGCGATAGCAGTTCTCCATATCCACAATCGAGTCATCGACCACCGAGCCAATGGCCACCACTAGGCCACCCAGGGTCATGGTATTGATGCCCAGACCAAAGGCTTTCATGAACATCAACCCAATCAATAGCGAGAGCGGAATGGCGCTGAGAGTGATGATCGCTGTGCGCCAGTTCATCAAAAACAGCAGCATGATCACCGACACGACGACGATGCCTTGAAGCAGCGAACCGCTGACGTTACTGATGGCCGAGTCAATAAAGTTTGACTGGCGAAAGGTGCGAGCCATCTGCACATCGGCGGGGAAGGTTTGCTGTAGATCGGCAACCACCGCTTCCACGGCGTTGGTCACCGTGGGCGTATCGACATCAGGCTGTTTGGTGATCATCAGCACCACGGCAGGAGCACCATTAAAGCTGGCATCGCCCCGCTTGAGGGCGGCTCCGGTCTGCACCTCGGCCACGTCCTCCAGCAGAATTGGCTCACCATTTTCTACTTTGACGACGGACTGCTGCAGGTCGTCAATCGACTGCACCTGACCCACACCGCGCACCAGCAGTTCTTGACCGCCGCCAATCAAAAAGCCGCCGGGTGCGTTGGAGTTAGCCCCTCGGGCGGCATTGGTGACGTCGTTGAGAGAGACGTTGCGCGATCTCAACTGCTCTGAGTCAACCAGCACCTGCTCTTGCCGCTCATCGCCGCCGTAGACCGTGACTTGCGTGACCCCCGGCACCGACAAAATTTGCTGGCTGAGGGTGCGCTCTACCAGGCGGCGCAGATCCATCATTGAGGTCTGGCCTTGGCCGTCGAGCGTAAAGGCATACATCAAAATTGTGCCCAGGGGCGATGCCAGGGGCGATAGCTCTGGGGTGTGGGCACCGGCTGGCAGCTGGCTGGTCACCTGTTGCAGGCGTTCGGTCACCGCCTGCCGGGCCTGGGCAATATCGGCCTCCTGATCAAACACCACCTGCACCATCGACAGCCCCACCTTCGAGGAAGATCGCACGGTGGTTACGCCCGGCAGACCGTTCACCACGCTTTCGATGGGCACGGTGACTTGGGTTTCTACTTCTTCGGGTGCTAGGCCAGGGGCCTCGGTGTGGATATCGACCTGGGGCGGCGCGAATTCGGGAAACACATCCAGCGGCATCTGGGTGAGGCTAAAAATGCCCCAGATTGTGACCGCAATGGCAGCGGCCACAATAAACCACCGCTGGGCAATGGAATTTTTGAGGGTTTGGTTTAGAAGTGAGTTAAACATCGGAGGTAATTTCTGAGAAAAAAGATACCGCCCGTCGCGCCAGCGTCTCACTGGCATTGCAGCCCAAAGGGCGGCGCGACCACCTATTGCTGAGAGATTGATTCAGAGAAACGACCCAGGTTAGTAGCCCCCTCTTTTGTCGGAATAGGTGCCATCAGAAAAGCGGCTCTTCTTTTTGCGACTGCCGCTTAAAAAGGTCATTGCCCCAGTGAATAGCGCAGTTGCTGCCGTTATCCCGACCACAATTCTCCAGGGAAAACCTCTGGAGGGTGCAGCGGTTTCGCTCGCCTGGGCCAGATCACCTGCTGGGGGGGCTGCTTCACTGGATTCGACTAGGTTGCCAGCGGCATCGTGGCTGTGGGGTGTGCCCTGGGCATCGGCCTGGGCGTGAGTAGCCTCGGTCGCCGGAACGGCTTCGGTAGGAACGGCCTCAGCCGTCTGAGTTTTGCGCGATTCGGCATAGAGCGACAGGCTGCCCTGGGTGACGAGTTGCTCCCCTACCGACAGTCCGTCGGTGACAGCAATCAGGTCGCCCTGGGTCGCGCCCGTGGTGACTGGCACCGGCTCATAGAAATTCTCGTATTGCACAAATACAAGCTGCTGACCGGCATCATCTACCAGGGCCGTCACTGGGATCAGCACAGCAGCACTGCCATCGGCGGCAGTCTCAATGGGGTTAATCTCAATGCCCAGTAGGGAGTCTGTTTCAGTCTTCACCTCGACCCTGTTGACGCCGCCTTCGGCCTGAAACTCATCGCCGTGGCCGACGTGGGAGATAGCGGCTTTGGGCACCGCTAGCAACAGCACGGTAATTAGAACGGCCTCTAGAACGGGCTTTTGGGTGTAACGCATGGTTCCTCACTCCGAAGTTGGGCTATGGTCGGTCGTAGTCTGCCAGAGACCAGATGAAATCGAGGTGAAACGGCGGGTCGTTCTGTAAGATCAATTTCGTGAACCGTGTCATGAACCGTTCCGGCGTTATGCGAATTTTGCTGGTAGAAGATGAGGAGGACTTGGGCCTGGCGATTAAGCAGGTCTTGATGGGCGAGAAGTATGTGGTGGACTGGGTGACCGATGGTGCCCAGGCCTGGTACTGCCTGGAACACCAGTGGACGGACTACACCGTGGCGATTATTGATTGGCTGTTGCCCGAACTGTCTGGGCTGGAGCTGTGCCAGCGGCTCAGGTCGCGCCAAAACCCCTTACCCGTGCTGATGTTGACGGCCCTGGGCCAGCCCGCAAACCGCATCGCCGGGCTAGATGCCGGGGCCGATGACTACCTGGTTAAACCCTTTGTGATGGCGGAACTGCTGGCGCGGCTGCGGGCACTTCAGCGGCGATCGCCCCAGCTACAGCCTCAAACCCTAATCGTTGGGCGGTTTTCCCTAGATGATGCCAACACTACCCTAGAGGTCGAGCACCCTGACCAGCCGACCCAATCCATTCCCCTCACCCTGAAAGAGTTTCAGGTGCTGACGTACCTGATGCAAAACTGCGATCGCATCATCCCCGGCAGCAAAATTCGCTACCAGCTGTGGGATCTAGACGACGAGCCGGTGAGCAATGTGGTGGCCGCACAAATTCGCCTGCTGCGCCGCAAGCTGGCCAAGCATGGCTGTGCCTGCCCAATCGAGACCATTCCTGGCCAGGGCTATCGTTTTAACTCTTCCCTGTAGCCGCCCATGAATAGCCAGCAACTCTTTCGTCGCAGTCGCACCCGCTTGGCCCTCTGGTATGCCGGGGTCATGGCGGTGATCTTGGGGCTGTCGGGGCTGGGGATCTACCGGGCGCTGATTCAGGCCAACTGGGAGGCCCTGGAGCGAGAAATTGAGTCGATTGCGGGAACGCTTCACGACAGCCTAGAGCCAATGCTGCCCCCGTCTGCCGATCCGACCGTTGTTTTACAGCAAATTTTCCCTGACCTGTGTGTGGCCAGGCAGGTCTGTGCGCCCCAGCCGACGGTGATTCAGCGTCACACCATTGGCATCAGCGATCGCACCAGCTACTATATTCGCCTGTTTAACCACCACGGCGACCTGCTGGCCTTTTCGCCCAATCAGCCCTTGCCCCTGCCTCAAACTATAAACCCTACCCTGTGGCAAACCCTGCAAAGCGACAGCGGCACTCGCTATCGTCAGTTCACCACCATTTTGCACAGTGCCGATGCCCATACCACCAGTACCGATGGCCATGATCATCCCTCCTGGGGCTACATGCAAATTGGGCGCACCCTGGCCCCCTTTGATGCCGAGGTTAGGCGCATCCGGTGGATTTTGACGGTGGGGTTGCCAATAGCGCTGGGCCTGGTCGCGGCCTCTAGCTGGGGGCTGGCGGGTCTGGCCATGCAGCCCATTTACCAGTCCTATCAACGGCAGCAGCAGTTTACCGCCGATGCTGCCCACGAGCTGCGATCGCCCCTCGCCAGCCTGCTCGCAACTGTGGAAGCTATCCTGCGGCTACCACCCGCTCAGCAGCAGGATGTTCCTCCCATGCTCCAGACCGTAGAGCGCCAGGGCCGTCGCCTCAGCCACTTGGTCACCGACTTACTGTTGTTGACCACCCTAGAGCAAAACGTCTCGCCCCAATCGTTTAAGCCCTGCTGCCTGAATGATTTGATCGCCGATTTAACCGAAGAACTCTCGGAACTGGCGGCGGACTCAGACATTCACCTAGCCCATCACCTGCCCGATAGTGAGATTTACGTCTTGGGTCATGAATCACAGCTCTACCGGCTCGTCTCTAACCTAATAGCCAACGCCATTCAGTACACCTCCCCAGGGGGATCAGTGCTGGTGAGCTTAGAGGCTCGCGACCGCATGGCTATCATTGCCGTCAAAGATACGGGTATTGGCATTGCTCCCGCTGAACAGAACCGTATTTTTGAGCGTTTTTATCGAGTGGATAGCGATCGCTCTCGCAAGACCGGCGGTACTGGTTTGGGGTTGGCAATTGCGAAGGCGATTGTGCAACGGCACCAGGGGCAACTTTCCTTGGGCAGTGAGATAGGCCAAGGTAGCCTATTTACCGTTTCACTTCCCTGTATGCACAATTGAAGTCAATGCAGCCCCCTGAACAGCTACAACAACGCCTAACCCTGAGCCAATAAGGGCCGAGTGTCAATTTCACACCAAAAAAAGAGGTCCGCGATTTTTGGCTAGTTGCCCGAGCTAGTTGCCCTAAGAACCAGCGACTCGCGCTCGACCTCTTCGAAGAGGCACTCTCGCATAAAGCCTTCCTCGACAAATCCTTCTGAACGATAGAGATAGCGTGCGCGGGAATTCTTACTCTTTACATCAAGCCAGAGACGATGCGCCTTCAATGTGTCAAAAACAAGGCGCTTCGTTTCGTCCACTGAAGTGGTTCCCCCAACCTGGACAGGGGGCTAAGCTCTGAACGACTCAAATAATGATTAGGAGTGGTTCATGAGTAATAAACGCAAGCAATACAGCCCAGCCTTCAAGGCTAAAGTGGCCCTAGATGCGGTTCGAGGGGAGAAGACGGTCTCTGAGTTGGCCAGTGGGTACAGTTTGCACCCCACGGTGATCAACAACTGGAAGCGCCAACTGCTTGAGGGTGCCAGTGACCTGTTTGAGGGTAATCGAAAACCGCCAGTCGATGCCTCTCAGCCAGCGCAAATCGATGAACTGTATCGCCAGATTGGGCCGTTGAAGGTGGAACGCGATTTTTTAGCCAGTCGGTCGGCACAGCTCGGGTTGAGCCGCGACAAGCCCTGGTAGTGCGCGACCATGAGCAGCTGAGTGTTGTTCGACAATGTGCCTTGCTAGGTCTGGCTCGTTCCAGCGTTTACTACCACCCACAAGGCCCGAGCGCGGAGGAATTGTCACTATTGCGGTTGCTCGATGAGCAATACCTGGAGACGCCCTTCTACGGCAGTCGCCGGATGACGGTGGTGCTTCGCCAGCAGGGCTATCCCGTGAATCGCAAGCGGGTGCAGCGCTTGATGCGGCAATTGGGGATAGAAGCGATTTATCCCAAGCCGCGATTGAGTCAACGCCACCCTGACCATCAGGTGTTTCCCTATCTGCTGCGCGGTGTGTCGATTAAGCAGGCCAATCAGGTCTGGTGCACTGACATCACCTATTTACCGGTGCTGAAAGGGCACTTCTACTGGGTGGCTGTGATGGATTGGTACAGCCGCAAAGTGCTGGCCTGGGCTATTTCTAACACGATGGAGGTGACCTTCTGTATCGAAGCCTTGCAGAGGGCACTGGCTCGCTATGGATCGCCTCAGATCGTTAACTCTGACCAAGGTGCTCAGTTTACGGCCACCGCCTTCACGGATTGTTTGAAGGCCGCTGACATCGCTATCAGCATGGATGGTCGAGGTCGATATCTCGACAACATTTTTATTGAACGGCTGTGGCGATCCATCAAGTATGAGTTGATTTATCTCACGGCATTTGATAACGGCTTACATTTAAGTCGGGAGGTCAATCGATGGTTTGATTGGTACAATCGGGTATGTCAACCAGTTTGTGTCAAGCGTGGGATCGTTACATGGGGAACCTGCCTTCAAACTCAATAGCGAAACGATTTAGGGCACTTTTCCAGTCTCGAATTGGCATCGTCCATTTTTTTGAGATGTTGTTGATGGCTAGAAAAATCACCTTCATCGCCGACTCATCGGTGGGGAAAGACCGGTGGTTTCGCAAGACTTTGCGCAAGGTCATATTCAGTGACTCAATGGCATTGGTCGTATAGATAGCTTTGCGAATGTCAGCGGGGAAGGCAAAGAAGGGGATGATCCGCTCCCAGTGGGCCATCCAGGATTTACTGATGGTGGGATAACGGGCATCCCACTTGGCGGCAAAGTCCATCAGTGCCGCCTCAGCATCCAGGGCTGTCGCGGCACTGTAGATGGTTTTGAGGTCAGCCGCGACGGCTCTGCGGTCTTTGTAGGAGACGTAGCTGAGGGCATTGCGCACCATATGGACAATGCACAATTGCACCCGGGTCTGAGGAAAGACCGTTTCAATGGCCTCAGGAAAGCCGGTGAGGCCATCGACGCAGGCGATAAAGATGTCTTTCACACCTCGATTTTGGAGTTCGGTTAGCACCGAAAGCCAGAACTTGGAGGATTCATTCTCCGTCATCCAGAGCCCCAGCAACTCCTTGTGACCAGAGAGATTGACCCCTAAGGCCAGGTGGATGGCTTTGTTGATGACTCGCTCCTCCATGGCGACACACTCAACCCCCAGTACAAAGACCGCATCGAGGTCATGCACTTCCACGACTGGGCCAAGAGCCTGATCAAGTGGTTGCCCAGCTACAACAGCTTCAAGACTGAGGATGAATGCAATGCCTACCTGGGCCAGCAGGTTCTAGCTGCCCTTCAGCAGATGCCCCCAGAACAACGCTGGGACTCCATTCTGGTGGATGAGGCCCACACCTTTACCCGCGAGTGGTTTGAGTGCTGTGTAGCTGGCCTCAAAGACCCAGAGAACGGCGACATGGTGGTTGTCTCAGACGGCAACCAGAGCCTCTACAAGCGCTCTAAGTTCACCTGGAAGTCTGTAGGCATCAAGGCCCAGGGCCGCACGATGAAGCTGGCCCAGAACTACCGCAACACCAGGGAGATTCTAGAAGCCGCCTGGACGGTGGTGAAGAATACTGACCAAGACCTGACGGACGATGCCACCTTTCCCACCGTTATGCCTGAAGCTGCCCTCAGAAGCGGGCCTCGACCAACTCTCTACCAGGCGGGCACTAAAGCCAGGGTTGTAGATGTCGCTGTCGAGCAGGTGCAGCGCCTGGTGATGCTGGGCTACAGCCCCTCAGAGATTGCCATCCTCTACCGCTACAAGCCCAAGAGGGATGATGCTCTGTTTCGCTCCATGCTCCAGCGCCTGCAAGATCTGGGCCTGCCGGTTTACTGGGTCACTGAGAGCCAGCACACCAAAGTCAACTACAGCGCCCGCAGGCCGGGGGTGAGAGTTGTCGCCCAGGTCGGCTTTGGTGAAGCCGTGCAGGCCCAGGAAGGCTTCGTCGATGGAATACTGCTCGACCTCGGGGCTGAAGTGCTGGAGGGTCTGGATTACCCGGCGAGACATATCTTTGTAGAGCACCGGGTTGGCTGAGAAGACATGCAGCTTGCCCTGCTTCACCAGGTCTTGAACCGAGTACAGCGTGGCCTGCATGGCGACTAGAGGCCTAGCTTCGGGCGATCGCGCGACGACACAACCATCATTGTTGGAGAGCACCGTCACGGGCTTTCCTTCGAGGTCGGGCCGAAAGACCTTCTCACAGGAGGCAAAAAAGGAGTTGGCGTCTACCAGGGCAAACATGGCTAGACCCTAGGAAGGATGGGGTTTACAGCACTAAAGACAGAGAAGATAGGAGAAGATAGATGCAGTACCCGCCCAAGAACCAAGCGGGTACCGAGCTTGTTTGTTACACCTCAGCAGGCTGTTTTTGAGTCTCCAACCATTGCTCATAGGCAGCTTGATCGCTACCGAACGAATCAACAGAGACTTGACGTTCCGGCATCGGTTTAAGAGGAGCGTTAATCGGGCTGGACTTGCAGTAGCAAATTACAATCATGTCGAAGCCCATGCCGACAGGGATTTCAGGCGTATAGGCTTCAACTATGGTTACTTCCCAGTCACTTTGACGGTAATGAGTTTTTGACTCTGGACTACTGGGATCAGCAAACTGATCCACTCGAATAAACTCAGGTGGGCGATATCCGGGTTCAGGCAATGCCTTGTCTGAGCAATCATAATGCTCAAACAGGGTTTTTGTGAGAGAGCCTGTGTGAGCATACTTCCGGTCTTCCCAGCCAGGTTGACGTTTTTCAGCACGAAATACAATCCACTTACGCATTAGTCTTGATCTTTATCAGTGTCGTGGTAGGACTTTGGAAACTCGGTTTCGCCTTCAAACACACAATCAACTGGCAAGACAGGATCACTCGTTTTCTCCATATCAATCAGTACAAGTTTCCGTCCCCTTGCGGGGAATGGGGTGGGGGAAAGGCAGAAATCAGAAGGCAGAAGGCAGAAAATCTAGAACAAAGCTTTTCGATATCGGCGAGAAGCCTAACTACAAGGCAGTTCACCAAGCTACCAGCAGAACACCCCTTTCATCCTTCTGCCTTCTGCCTTCATCCTTGGTTGCCGTTTCCGTCCCCTTGCGGGGAATGGGTTAGGAAAGAGTCACCCCGTCTGGGCATCAGTTTCTAGGATGGTAGTTTCCGTCCCCTTGCGGGGAATGGGTTAGGAAAGGTGCTCTGTCTGTTGGTATTAGTTTCGCTGTTCTTGTTTCCGTCCCCTTGCGGGGAATGGGTTAGGAAAGTAACAGAGGCATCGATCCAATGGCGCATAACCAGAGGAGAGGGTTTCCGTCCCCTTGCGGGGAATAGGTTAGGAAAGTATTTTTTACAAGGTTACTCCCTTGTCGTAGGACTGATTCAAAGGTTTCCGTCCCCTTGCGGGGAATGGGTTAGGAAAGACTTCGCCTTTACAGGTATACACCAATGACTGCGATTCAACAGTTTCCGTCCCCTTGCGGGGAATGGGTTAGGAAAGGATTCGAAAGTGAGTTGGAGTGGAATTAAAGAGAGTTCTGTTTCCGTCCCCTTGCGGGGAATGGGTTAGGAAAGTCAAGGTGGTACGGCGACTCAAGGTCAAACCACTGATGGTTTCCGTCCCCTTGCGGGGAATGGGTTAGGAAAGAGGATCTCTTACTGCTTGGTTACTGCTTCGTGATGAAAAGTTTCCGTCCCCTTGCGGGGAATGGGTTAGGAAAGCTTGAAAAAGCTCTTCCTGTAGATTGGACTATCGAAACCGTTGTTTCCGTCCCCTTGCGGGGAATGGGTTAGGAAAGAAAGCCCATCTACCTCGAGGTTGGAAAATGGAACTGGTTGTTTCCGTCCCCTTGCGGGGAATGGGTTAGGAAAGAAAACTCTCGCCGGCCTTGCTGCTATCGCCCTTGGCAGGTTTCCGTCCCCTTGCGGGGAATGGGTTAGGAAAGAGCATTAAACGGAGCGCGTCTAGCGGTGCTACAAAGGTTTCCGTCCCCTTGCGGGGAATGGGTTAGGAAAGAAGTACCAAGCTTCTTTGCTGATATGCTGACAGAAGAGTTTCCGTCCCCTTGCGGGGAATGGGTTAGGAAAGGGTAGAGTTCTACACTCTTTTC
>QBMN01000009.1 GCA_003241845.1 Shackletoniella antarctica
CAGCTGGCCAAGCTGGCGGGGCTGGTGGCGATCGCCACCGCCTCGCGCCCCCAGTCCCAAGCCTGGGTAAAAGCGCTAGGGGCCAACCACGCCGTGGACTACAGCGATGCCCTGATCGAAGAAATGGCCCAGCTCGGCCACCGCGAGGTCGACTTCATCGCCAACTTCAACAACACCGACGCCTACTGGGGGGTGATGGCCGAGCTGATTCGCCCCCAGGGCAAAATTGTCGGCATCGTCGGCAACACCGACCCGCTGGACCTGAACCTGCTGAAGAACAAAAGTGCCACCTTCGTCTGGGAGTTTATGTTCACCCGCTCGATGTATCAAACCGCCGACATAGCCGACCAGGGCAAGCTGCTAGATGAAGTCGCCGCCCTGGTGGATGCGGGCAAGCTGCGCACCACCCTGGGAGAAACCCTCTCGCCCATCAATGCCGCCAACCTGCGCCAGGCCCACGCCCAGATCGAGTCGGGGCGCACCATTGGCAAGCTGGTGTTGGAGGGGTGGAGGTAGGGAGTGGGTGAGTGGGCGGGCGCGATAGGATTTAGCTGGGTTCGCAACTTGGGGAGGGCAGGCCAATGACGCTTACCGATGACCGACGCTCACCAATAGTTATGCCCTACCGATGGACAGTAGATCACTACCATCGAGCGGTTAAGGCCGGTATTTTTGAGGGCCAGCCCATCGAATTATTGAATGGAGCACTGATAGAAATGTCTCCAGAGGGCATTCCCCATGCGGGGCTGAGCAGTGATGCGGCAGATTATCTGCGATCGCAGCTAGGCAGCCTGGTCAAGGTGCGCGAGGCAAAGCCGATTACGCTGCCCAATGATTCGGAGCCAGAGCCAGATATCGCGATCGTCAAACCTTTGGGAGATCTCTACAAAACAGAGCGGCATCCCCAGGTAGCCGATATTTTTTGGGTGATGGAATACGCCAACACCAGTCTGGAAAAAGACCTGGAACTGAAGGATAAAATCTATGCCCAGGCCGGCATTGCTGAGTACTGGGTAGTAAATCTAAAAACCAGAGAGTTGATAATCTTTCGCAACCCAGCCAGAGGCGAGTATCAGGCGAAGACAACCATGACTGGCGGCCCGGTTTACCCAGAGAGTTTTCCAGCGGTTGCCCTTGAGGTGATCAAACTGGTTCGGTGAGCTGTAGGGTACATCTCTTGCTATTTCACTGAGACGCGGCCATCGGCTTCGATGGTGATGCTGCGATCGCTCGGCTCACTGGGCGCACTGTACACCTCGACCCGGAGCGTATTCGGAGCGGGTCGTCCCAGCCGCGCCCGCACGGGCAAATGCTCTTGCGACCAGAAAAACACCGAGGGGTTTGGCTGGGCCGTCCAGCCCACTTGCGTTTCAACGGTGTTGCCGGTGTAGAGCACGCGGGGGCCGAGCAGGGGCGGCTGCTCTAGGCTGAGGGGGCGACTGCCCACGTTGACGATCTGGATGGTGATGCGATCGCCCGGCGTAAACTGGATCTGCCCCGACGCGCAGTTGACGGTGCAGGGGTCGGCCACCGCAGCGGGCGCGCTCCACAGCCAGGCCGCCAGACCTAGCACACATCCCCCAACTAAAAGACTAGCGGGCAACAGCTTCTTCAAAGCGACCATCCTCACACGACGGAACAGATCTTTTGTAGCGGTTGCTAGGGTGTTCTTGGGCTATCTCTACACATCTTGTAGGAATTGGGGCGTAAAGGTTCACTCCCCCCCCCGGCAGACAACCTTGCTTAAGCGGCCTGAGATAGGGGCGTAGGAACCGGAGGAGCCGGTAGTCCTTTGCGTCTGAGCGCAATGACCTCGGCGAGAAAAGGCCAAGGGGAGCGGTTCCGGCGGCGACAGGTTTCAATCACGCTGAGCAGAGCCGCATAGGCTTCACTGCCTTCGGCGGAGCGCGTGCCGTGGGTGATATATCGAGCAATGACAGCATGACGGAGGGCGCGCTCCGCCTCATTATTGGTCACCGGCAAGTGGGGGTGACTGGCAAACGCCACCACCGCCTGCCAGTCATTGAGAATTTCTTTGGCCAGGGCCTTGAGCTTCGGATGCTCACTGGCGGTGGCCAGCAGGGCGACCTGCTGCAAGCGACGAGTACCCGGGTCATCGGGGTCATCGTGACCGGCGGTGGCCAGGGCATGAATCAACTCCCGCATCTCCTCGAGGAGCCATTGGCCTAATTGCCGCGCCTCGGCATCGACGGCCTGACTCAGGGCGAGGGCCTTCCGAATCAGATGGGCCAGACAGCGTTGGCGGTGGTCATACCAGCGGTACGCCCCATAGCCATCGGTGACTAACCAGCCCAAAGCCGGAGAAGCCCATGAACGCTTCAGTCAGCGTCTCGCCACCCATACTTTTTACCGGATAGCGCCATAAACTCTCGATAGTCCCAACAGTCAAATCAATATCTCCCGTTATCCTACTCGCACAATACATGAAGGCAACCTAACAATCTTATTAGAGAGATAGTTTCAACATATTGCCCCTATAAGGGTAGATAGGCGGAAAGTCTCCGCATATCTACCGCCATCCGCCAGGTCGCTGGAAACTTTCCGTATATTATCCGGATCTGGGTGGATAGCCAGAAACCTTCCACATAATATTTATACCCAGGTTCTAAATCGGGGTGGGCAGGGGATGAGAAACCCGCTGGATGGTTAGCTTGACACCTTGACCACAGCCCTCCACACGGTTGACGCGGAGCAGGTGATCATGACCAAAACCGTACTGCTGGAGTAGCGGGCTGAGCAGTTACCCCCGGTTCCTCCAGGCGAATGCTATCAAGCCTCTGGCTTGGCTATGCCTACGCCCCTACAACTCGGCCTCTACAGAATCGGGGTTATGCGGTTTGGGTTTGGTCTGACAACCCCGTGGGTTAATTAGCCAAAAGCGCCCCCGCAGTGACGCTTTTGGGGTTGAGTAAGTGGTGGACTTACTCAAAGGGGCTGGCGCACCCCCGGTGGCTGCGCCGCCCGCTGCACAGCACTCAACCCCACCTCAGCCAGCAGCGCCAGCAGCGCCACCGGCAGCGCCCCCACCAGCAAAATCGCCGGGTCGTAGACCGCAAACCCCAGCACAATAAACGCCCCCAGCCCGCCTGCCCCTACAAAGGCGGCTAGCGTAGCGCTGGCGATCACCTCCACCGTGGCGGTTTTGATGCCCGCAATCACCACCGGCAGCGCCAAAGGGAGTTCTACCGTTTTGAGAATGTCGCCGGGGGGCATGCCCATGCCCGTCGCCGCCTCGCGAATCGCCGGGCTAATATTGCGAAAGGCCACGTCGGTACTAATTAAAATTGGCGGCATCACCAGCAGCGTCAGGGCCAGCACCGCTGACCAAAAGCTGAGGCCGAGAAACGGCACCGCCAAAAACAGCACCGCCAGACTGGGGATCACCCGCAGGGCATTGAAGGTATTGAGCATAACCGTGGAGACTAGGCGCGATCGCGCGCTCCACCACCCCAGCGGCAGCCCCACCACCAGCCCAATCGCCAGGGGCACCGCCACCAGCAGCAGGTGCTGTTGCAGAGCGGTGAAAACGCGATCGCTATTCTCCAGCGCGTACTGGTAGGCGTTTTGCAGAGTCGTTAGCATGGGGCAACCCTAGGGCATCACTGTCCATACCTTACCCCGAGTTTGAAATTGGAAAAAGGCTAGAAATTGTCACTTTAGGCGCTGCTCGGTTTCGCCGTCGAACCAGTGGATCGACTCCGGCGGCAGAGCCAGCTTTAGATTCTCCTTGCTCCAGGAGGCATCGGCAGAGATCAGGGCGCGCAGCGTCAGGCTGGGGTCACCCTGCACCTTCAGGCTCACCAGGTCGTGCATGCCCAGGTTTTCAACCAAAAATACGTTGCCGCTGACGATGTGGGCATCGCCCTCCTGGGGCAGCCGCAGATGCTCGGGCCGAATGCCCAGAATGACTGAGGCGGCCTGCACACCACCGGGCAGCGGCAGACGAAAATCGCCCAGGGCCACGTCATTGCCGCTGCGGCTGAGGGGAAATAGGTTCATCTGAGGGCTGCCGATAAAGCTGGCCACAAAGCGATTGGCCGGGGTTTTGTAGATGTCGTGGGGGTGGCCCAGCTGTTGCAGATGGCCCTCACTGAGCACCGCCACCTTGGTCGAGAGGGTCATGGCTTCGGTCTGGTCGTGGGTGACGTAGACAATGGGCGATTTTTGATCTTCAAAAATCTGCTTGAGATCGGCCCGCACCTGCTCGCGCAGCAGGGCATCGAGGTTGCTAAGGGGTTCGTCGAGCAAAAATACGTCGGGGTTACGCACCAGGGCGCGGGCCAGGGCCACCCGCTGCCGCTGACCACCCGAGAGCTTAGCGGGCTTGCGGTCAAGCAGGGGGTCTAGGCCCAGCACCCCAGATACCTCCTGCACTCGCTTTTGAATGTCGCCTGCGGGCAGATGGCGCATCTTTAGCCCCGACGCGACGTTATCGCGCACGGTCATGTGAGGGTAGAGGGCATAGCTCTGAAACACCATGGCAATGTTGCGATCGCCCGGCGGCAGCGGGCTGACATCGCGATCGCCAATCATCACCCGCCCCTCCGTGGGCTGGTCTAGCCCCGCAATCAGCCGCAAAATCGTTGATTTACCGCAGCCCGACGGCCCCACCAGGGTCAAAAACTCGTTGTCTTCTACCGCCAGATTGAGCTTTTTGACCGGCACAATGTCGCGGCTGTAGGCTTTGGTGAGGTTTTGCAGTTCGAGTTTAGCCATGATCGTTGGGAGTAGGTGAGTGGGTGGGTGAGTGAGTGAGTAGGGTAAGAGATATGGGGTGTTGGCTCTGGAAAGGGTGAAGGCGGATTAATTCAAAATCGCAAATCTAAAATTCGCCCTATCCCTTCACGGAGCCTGATGTCAGCCCCTGCACAATTCGCCGCTGGAAGAACAGCACCAGCAGCACCAGGGGCAGGGTGCCGACCACCGTCGCTGCCGCCAAAGGGCCGTAGGGCACATCAAACAGAGTGGTGCCGCCGAGCTGGGCCGCCGCCACCGGGATAGTTTTCATGCCCTCGCGGCTCATAAAGGTGAGGGCAAACAGGTATTCGTTCCAGGCGAAGATAAAGGCGAGAATGCCGGTGGTCACTAGGGCGGGCAGGGTCATGGGCAGCACGATGCGCCAGAGCATCTGCACGGTGTTGTAGCCATCGACCCGGGCCGAGTCTTCTAGATCGCGGGGCAGCTGCTGAAAAAAGCTGCGCATCACCAAAATGGTCAGCGGCAGGTTAATGGCGGTGTAGGGAATAATCAGCGCCAGGTAATTGTTGGCCAGCCCAAAGGCCCGCACCACCTCCAGCAAACCCAAAAACAGCAGAATGTAGGGAAACAGCGTCACCACCAGCACAATGGCGAGCAAAATCTGCTCGCCCGGAATCCGCAGGCGAGCCAGGGCATAGGCCGCCGGAGACCCCAGCGCCAGGCACAGCACCGTAGACACAATCGCCACCAGGGCGCTGTTAAACATATAGATGTGAAACTGGTTGAGCCGAAAGAGATCTAGGTAATGGCTGAAGGTGAGCTGGTCTAACCCCGGCAAATACACCACCGGGGTCTGGGTGATGGCGGCGTTGGTTTTAAACGAGGTCAGTACCTGCCACAACACCGGGGCCAGGCTAAAGATGACGGTAAAGGCGATCGCCAGCCAGAGCAGCACCCGCATCCAGGGAAAGCTGCGATCGCCCGTCTGGGCTGGGGGAGAGGTGGTTTGGGGAACAGTGGTCATAGGGGGTGGATGGGTAGAGGGCGTCTGGGTAGGGGCAGACCCACGTGTCTGCCCTAGGGGATTGGGTCGGTAGAAGCAGACCCACGTGTCTGCCCTAGGGGATTGGGTCGGTAGAAGCAGACCCACGTGTCTGCCCTAGGGGATTGGGTCGGTAGAAGCAGACCCACGTGTCTGCCCTAGGGGATTGGGTCGGTAGAAGCAGACCCACGTGTCTGCCCTAGGGGATTGGGTCGGTAGAAGCAGACCCACGTGTCTGTCCTGAGGGAGTCTGTCCTCAGGGAAATGGGCCAACATCACTCGGTCTTGGCGCGCAGTCGAGCCAAGTAGAGCCAGGTCAGGCCCACGATCGCCACCAGCACCAAAAACGTCACCGTCACCAGGGCCGCGCCGTAGCCAAAGTCGAGGTAGCGCATGACGGCGGCGTAGATATAGATCGACACCATCTCGGTGGCACCGCCGGGGCCGCCGCCGGTCATCACCTGAATCAGGTCGAAAATGCCAAAGGACTGGGCAAAGCGAAACAGCATGGCAATCACGATCTGCGGCGCAATTAGCGGCAGCGTAATTTGCCTAAAGCTCTGCCAGGGGCTGGCCCCATCCAGGGCGTGGGCCTCGTATAAATCTTGAGAAATTGACTGTAGCCCCGCCAGTAGCAAAATCGCCACAAAAGAAGTCGTCTTCCACACGTCGGCAGCAATCACCGCCACCATGGCCCAAAATGGATCCCCCAGCCAGTTCACCGGGCTGGCAATCAGCTGCAGCCTCAGCAAAATATCATTCCAAACGCCAAACTCGGTGTTAAAAATCCAGCGCCAGGCCAGGGCAATCAGGGCCGTGGGCAAGGCCCAGGGCAAAATGGCTACCGTGCGCACCAGGCCCCGGCCCCGAAACGCCTGATCGAGAGAGAGGGCAATAATCAACCCCAGCCCCAGCTCAAAGATCAGCGTAAGTACGGTAAAAACAGCCGTATTCCGCATGCTCTGCCAAAAGCGGCCATCCTGCACCAGCTGGGCGTAATTGTCTAAGCCGCTAAACACCGGCTCCAGATTGGTGCTGAGGTTTTCGGTAAAAAAGCTCAGCCAAAAGGCCCGCAAAATCGGAAAAGCATAGACCAGCAGCAGCAGCACCAGGGCCGGTGCCACCAGCAGCCAGCCGGTGCGTTGTTGTCGTTCGCGAATGTAGTCTCGGGTCATAGGAAGTAGAGGGTGATGGGAGACAGAGCTAGGAGACAGAGCTAGGAGACAGAGCGTTGAAAGGTGATTGAGGTAGCGGGCCGCGAAAATCCAAAATCGGAAATTCAAAATCCTCTAGCTCTCCACCCCCAGCACCCGTCGGGTCTCCCCTGCTGCCGCCTGCATGGCCGCCTCAGGGGTCATTTGGTCAGAGATACTGGCGCTCAGGTAGCGTTGCAGAATGTCAGAGACCTGGGCATATTGCCCCACGGGAGGGCGAGGTATGGCCGTTTCTGCCACCTCTAGCAGCTGTTCAAAGTGGGGAAACTCTGCCAGCACGTCGGGGTCGGTGAACAGAGCACGACGACTGGGCACGTAGGCAAACTCGGTGACAAACTGCTTCATCGGCCCATAGCTGGTGAAAAACTCCACCACTCGCCAGGCTTCCTCGGGGTGCGGGGTAGTGGCAGAAATACCGAAGCCCCAGCCGCCCAGGCAGGCGGCGGATTGCTGGCCCTCGTCATGCACCATGGGCTTGAGGGCGATCTTCCCAGCTACCGGAGAACCCTCGCGGTTGGCCTCGGCCCAAACGTAGGGCCAGTTGCGCAGAAAGGCCGCATTGCCGTTCTCAAACTGGCGCAGGGAGTCTTCTTCGACGTAGTTGGTCACGCCGGGGGGGGTAATGCTGTCGGCAATCACAGTCTTCATAAACTCAGCGGCCTGGATGCCGGCGGGCTGATCGAGGCCCACCTCTAGGCTGTCTGGGTCAATCCAAAAGCCGCCGTAGCCCGCGATCAGCTCCACAAAGTTAGTCACAATACCCTCGTACTGCAAACCCTGCCACACAAACCCCCAGCTCACGTCGGTTTGCGCTTGGATCGCCTCTGAGGCGGCAATCAGGTCGCTAAAGGTTTCGGGGGGGTCTAGGCCCACCTGATCGAGCAGATCGGTGCGGTAGTAGAGCATGCCCATGTCTGATCGAAAGGGCATGCGGTAGAGGCCGTCTTGGTAGAGGCCTGCGGTCACATCGGCTCCTAGAAAGTCAGCGAGATCGGCTTCGCTGACTCGATCCGATAAATCTAGCAGCCACCCAGCGGCGGCAAATTTTGGAATCCAGACGACGTCTGAGAAGAGGATGTCGTAGGGCGAGTCGCCCAGCAAGAAAGAAGTAGTGTAGAGGTTTTCGACCGCATCGGCGGCGTTGGGACCGCGCACCATCTCAATACGGATATCTGGGTTTTCGGCCATGAACTGCTCGGCCAGGCCCTGCATTTGGTCGGCCTCTACGGCGCGCAGCAGAAAGGAAATCGTCACGGGCTGCTGCGCCCGAACGCCGACCCCAACCAGCAGCGCCCCCGCCGTAACTGCCAGAGCCAAAAAGATCAGGCTCAGCCTTTTCCAACCACGGCTAAAAAATCTCGAAAAAGTTCTGCCAAAAAAATTGTTAATCAAAATCAAGCCTGGAAATCTGACTCCCAGGCTTGCCACCACGCAAAAAGCTGCAAAAGCTTCAAAAAACCTTTGTCGCTGGCCAACCCAGGCCTCCCTATGAAATAGGAAAGCCTGGAGGGTAACCTCTATCCTAGGGAAGATTTATGGCCCAGGGAAGATTTATGGCCGAGCCGGGGATGGCTCTAGGGGCGAGTTGGGCGCGCCCGGAGATAGCGGTGAGCCGGGTGCCCCAGGAGATAGTGGTGCGCCGGGTGCGCCAGGGGCCGGCGGCGAAGTCGGGGCAAAGGGGTCAGCCTCGGGGAAGTTGTCAAAGCCCTCGGGGAACCCATCGAGAGACTCTTGGGGAAACCCGTCTGGAAGCCCTTCGCCCTCGGGAGCATCAACCGATGGCCCGAGGGTTTGATCGCGGGGCAGTGTGGCTAAAGCCACGCGGGTGCCCCCCACATCCCGCAGTTCGTCAAGCACGGTGACTACTTCTTCGTAGCGGGCGTCGCGAGAGGCGTAGAGGACGATCAGCCCGCTGGGGTTAGCTTGAATAAACTGAGCCAGCACGTCTTTGAGTACGTCTAGAGGCACTGGCTGCTGGTCGAGGTACACCTGGCCAAAGCCGTCAATGCTGACGTAGACGCGATCGCCCCCCTGGCTGATCTGGCCTGGCAATGGCTCGCCGGTGTTGGCCGCAGGCAGGTCTAGATCAATCGCCTGCTGGCGGGTAAGGCCCACCGCCGCCAAGATAAAAAACGTCAGAATGCAAAAAATAACGTCGATTAGCGGAATAATCTCCAGGCGCACATCCTGGGAGGGGGTATCGAGCAAATCTATTTTCATAGCGAAGGGATCTCTGTTGGCGGCACGCCGCCGGGGCTAGCAGCATTGGGGCCAGCAGCATTGGGGCCAGCGGCATTGGAGCTGGCAGCCTTGGGGCCAACAGCATTGGGGTCAGCGAGCACCGTTGGGGCATCAGGGGCGGCGGCGGGCAGGCCGTGATCTTTGGCCCAGCTCTGGCGGTAGAGCAGCTCTAGCTCGCTGCCTGCCTGGCGAAACATCTTGGCCTGGCCAAACACAAACCCTTGAAACAGACGGTAAAAGGCCATGGCGATGATGGCGATGATCAAGCCAGCGGCGGTGCTGATCAGCGCCTCGCGAATGCCTAAGGAGGTGCCCGCTGCGGCATCGCTGCTGCCCAGGTCGCTCAGGCGCAGCGACCCCAGGGAGTTAATCAGACCCAGTACCGTACCCAGCAGACCCAGCTGGGGGGCCAGGCCAATCACCGCTTCGAGAATTTTGTCGCCCCGGCTCATGGTCAGCAGCTCTTCGTTGGCCGAGGTCTCTAGGGCCAGGCGAAACACCTCGGGATCGGGCGATCGCAGCTTCAGCGGGGCCGATAAAAAGCGCCCCATGGGCAGCACTGCCGATCTCTGGGCGATGTCGGCGGCGGCTCCCCAGTCGCGGCGGGCGGCCTCTAGCACCCGCCCAGACACCTCGCGTTCGCGGGTTAAAATCCGCGACCAAAACCAGATGCGCTCCAAAATGGTGCCCACGGCCAAGATCGAAAGTAGAAGCAGCGGCCACATGGCGATGCCACCACTGGCAAATAGCTCGGGTATGTTCACGGGAGTCCTCCTGTCACCACCGGGTCTGGCTGTCAGCGTTAGACAAGCAGCTCGGCTCCGGCAAAGCATAACAATTGTAGTGATTTTGGGGACGCTTCAACATTGCTGGGGCAATTCTGTTGTCTGGCACATGTCTAGCGCACGGCGATCATCGCGTCCAAAATCAGATCTGCCGTGCGCTGGCAGACCCCGGCTGGGCCTAGCTCTGCCCGCATCTTGGCGTAGCCCGCCCGCATCGTCTGCCGGGCCGATTCATTTTGCAGCAGATTTAGGGCGGCGGCGGCGATCGCCTCAGGGGTGGCCTGCCACTGCAAAAACTCCGGCACCACCGCCTGGTTGACCACCAAATTCACCGGCGACACAAAGGGCGCGTCAAACTTCAGCAGGTAGTAGCCAATGCGGGCGCTGACGGGGTTAATCCGGTAAGCCACCACCTGGGGCACATCCATCAGGGCAATTTCGAGGTTGGCAGTGCCCGACTTGGTGATGGCCACATCGGCGGCGGCGATCGCCGCCGGACTGCCCTCCGCAACTACCCGTCCGTGCAGGCCATACTCAGACAGCCCCCGCTCAAAGCTGGCCGCCAGGGTCGGAATCGACACCGGCAGCAAAAAGGTCACCCCAGGGCAATGGGCCTGGATGATTTGGGCCGCTTGCAGCAGCACCGGCAGCAGATACTTCACCTCCTGCTGACGAGAGGCGGGCAGCAGAGTGACGACGGTAGCCTCTGGCTCAAGACCCAACTGCTGGCGGGCGGCGGCCTGGTCGGCGGGGCCGGGGTAGCGGTCTACCAGGGGGTGGCCCACCCAGGTGGCGTCGGCCCCGTAGCCTTGGTAGTAGTCGGCCTCGGCTTTGAAGATCGACAGCATGCGATCGCAGCACTGCACCAGCTTGCGTGTGTCATTCTCAGAATATGACCACACCCACTGCTGGGGCGCAATATAGTAGATCACCGGCACCTGCGGGTGCTGGGTTTTGAGATACTTGCCCATGGCCAGATTGGGGCTCATATAGTCGATCAGCACCGCCACATCGGGGGGCTGATCGTCGATCGCCCCCTTGGCCACCTTTTGCAGCCGCAGCGTAGGCAGCAGGTAGGGCAGCGCCTCAAATATGCCCACCGAGCCAATGCCCGTGGTCTCGCCCACCAGGGTAGCCCCGGCCTGGGCCATGCGCGGGCCACCGAGGGCGGTAATGTCGAGGGTCAAGCTGCGATCGCGAGCGCCCCGGTTCAGCGCCTCAATTAGCAGCGCCCCCTGCAAATCGCCCGACACCTCGCCCGTGCTAATAAAAACCCGCCGTATATCCCCGGCCTGCGTCATGCTTGACCTCGCCCTGGGCTACTCATCATCGCTGTGCTTAGTCCACCGTCGCCCCGGCGTTAGCCCCCGGCGCTCCGGCTGCTGAGCCGCCCGCAAAAAGTCGCTAAAGTGACGCACCAGGTCGTTGCTGCCGCCCTGGGTGAGCTTGGCCACCGCGTCGCTAAACGACTCGCCCGAGCGATATACCTGGCGGTAGGCCTGTTTCAGCTCCCGATAGACCTGGGGGTCAGCGGTCAGCCCCGCCCGCTGTAGGCCCACCTGGTTCAGGCCTCGCACCTGGGCCGGGTTACCGTTGACCAGGGTAAAGGGCGGCACATCGCGATCAATCCGGCTGAGGCCGCCGATCATCACCAGGCGGCCAATGTGCACAAACTGGTGCACCCCCACTATGCCGCTGATCCGCGCCCCCGCCTCTACATAGACATGCCCCGCCAGGGCCACCGAGTTGGCAATAATCACCTGGTCTTCCACCACGCAGTTGTGGGCCACGTGGGAATAGGCCATCAGCAAACAGCTGTTGCCCACCAAGGTCACCCCGCCCGCATCGGTGGCCCGGTTGATGGTGACATACTCCCGAATCAGGTTGTTGTCGCCGATCTCGACTCGGCTCATTGACCCGTCGTACTTCAGATCCTGCGACTCTAGCCCAATGCAGGCCCCCGGAAAAATCCGGTTTTGCGCCCCAATAGTAGTCTGGCCATCGACCACCACGTGGGCACCGATCTCTGTACCGGGGCCAATGGTGACCTGCTCACCGATCACCGCGTAGGGGCCAACCTTTACCGTCGGGTGCAGCTCCGCGCCAGCGTGAATCACTGCCGTGGGATGAATCAGGGTAGTCAACGGCCCGCCTCCAGAACCCAGGGTTTGCAACATAGACACATGCTCCACCTATTTTTCCGGAGGAGTAAAATCGACCACCGAAAACATCAGATTGCCCTCACAGGCCAGCTGACCGTCTACCTCGGCCCGGCCGTGCATTTTGCCAAACCGCAGCCGTTTGAGCGCCAGCAGCTCGACGGTGATAATGAGCTGATCTCCGGGCACCACCGGACGCCGAAACCGCACCTTGTCGATACCGGCAAATACGCACAGGCCTTTGACATTGGGAATTTGCGACAGCACTATGCCGCCCACCTGGGCCATGGCCTCTATGATCAGCACCCCCGGCATAATTGGCCGCCCAGGAAAGTGACCCTGAAAGTGGGGTTCATTAAAGGAAACGTTCTTCAGCCCCGTGGCCTGCTTAGACGGCACATAGTCGATGATCCGGTCGACCAGGGCGAAGGGATAGCGGTGGGGCATCAGCGCATAGATTTCTTCGGCGCTGAATTCAGTTTTGGTGGGCGCCGATAGCACCGGCTCTGCCGCAGCAGAGTCAAGGGCAGAAGTCGCAGAACTAGGAGAAGTTACGTCAATCACGATAGGTGGTTTAGGGGTCTACGTTGGCCGCCAGGGCAAGCGCTGGGCAGAGTAAAGGCGCCACGGCAGCAGCACAGCAGCAAAAATTATGTCTAGCTTGATTTTGCCACTAGAGGGTACCGTCGCCATAGGTCAAAGCTGAAACCAGGGCGATCGCCAGCTCGCCATGCAGGCGGTGGCTAGCCTTGTAGGCTACCACGTGGGCGATCGGCAGGCCGCCCAGTAGGCTGAGATCGCCGATTAGATCCAGCATTTTGTGGCGGGCGGGTTCATTGGCAAACCGCAGGGGCGGGTTGAGCCAGCCCTCGTCACCACAGACCAGGGCATTGTCTAGACTGCCACCCTGGATCAACCCGCTGGCCCGCAGTTGCTCAACCTGGTGGGCTAACCCAAAGGTGCGGGCCGGGGCCACAACCGTGGCAAAGCCTTCGGGGCCAAAGGGCGCAACAGCGGGCGACCAGCTAAACCACTGGTTGCCAATGGCCGCTGCCTCAAAATCAATGCCGTAGGTAAACCGAGCCTCTGGGGCCGGAAACGCGGCCACAAAAGCATCGCTATGATGCACCGACACGGGGCGGCTGAGGTGGGCCACGGGCCGGGCTGCCCCCTGCTCGCGACGACCGGCCTGGCCAATGGCCTCGACCCAGCCCAAAGCCGATCCATCCAGCAGCGGCACCTCTGGGCCGGTAATCTCAATGCACACATTGTCGATGCCCAACCCCACCAGGGCGGCGAGCAAATGCTCGACGGTGCGCACCGAGGCCTCACCCTGGCGCAGCTCAGTAGAGAGCAGGGTCGGGTTGACCGCCTTCAGGGTGGCGGGTACGACCGGCCGCCCTGGCAGATCAGTGCGCACAAAGTAGCGCCCCTTTCCCGGTTCCGCCGGGTGCAGAAGCACCGCCGTTGTAGCTCCAGAATGTAGACCGACCCCCTGCCGCTCCACGGTGCTGGCCAGGGTCGTTTGTGCGGTGGTCTTACCCCAGCCCGCCAGCCTGGTGGGTTCTATGCCTGCCTGCACCATTAGAATCGCTCCCCAAAGCCGAAGTGAATGCGGCCCTGCCCCTGATCGTTAAAGCCGTAGTCAACCCGCAGGGGGCCAAGGGGGGTCGACAACCGCACCCCGGCCCCGTAGCCGATGCCGCTGCCGGGTTTACCCCGCGAGGGGCCAGGGGCACCGGGTACGGCATTGCCGCTGCCCAGGTCACTACCGACATCTAGAAACAGCGCTCCGCCCAAGAACGAAAACAGCGGAAAGCGGTATTCAGCGGTGAGCTGGGCGTAGCTGCGACCGCTGCCCACCTCGCCTTCGTCGTAGCCGCGAATGGAGTTGGTGCCCCCCAAGGCGAAGGCCTCATAGGGGGGCACATCGCCCACAATGGTGCCTGCCTGGACGTTTAGGGCCAGCGCCTGAGGCCCCTCGGCAAAGTTCAGCAGGCTTAGGGGAATGTAGTAGCTGTAGCTACCCCGCAGCCGATTCATGAAAATGCTGCCCCGGCCCAGGGGGATGGACTGCTCGGTGTTTAGGCGCAGAATGCTGCCGCTGGTGGGGTTAAAAGCATTGTTGCGGCGATCGAGGGTGGCGCTAATGGGGAAGGTCAACAGATCATCGACCCCGTTGGCGCTGGCGGTCAGGGGGTTGCCAGCGGCATCGACTGCGTTCAGCCGCCCGCCAAAATCGCGGGCCGACACGTTCTGGTATAGGGCACCCACGGCCACCGTTAAGCCGTTGCCCAGGGGGCGGCTAAAGGTAATGCCGCTGCCAACGCGGCGGATGCGTACCTGGTCACCGTTAGGCAGATCGATGGGGTTAGGGCCATCCTCAAAGTTGAGGTTGTTGGCCAGGCGGGCAAAGGCCGTAGCGGTATAGGAGGTGCGGTTGGGGTCGCCCGCGATCCAGGGGTCGGTAAAGGCCAGGTCAAACAGAATATCGCGGGTGCTGAGCTGAGCCTCGGCGCTAAATTTTTGGTTGTTGCCGCCGAAGTTGTCTTGGCGAAAGCTGACGGTACCAAACAGGTCGCCGGTGAAGTTGAAGCCTAGACCCGCTGCCACAGACCCGGTGTTGCGCTCTGATACGTTGACGATCACCGACACCTTGCGAGGGTCGTCGGGGGCAGGCTCTAGCCCCGGAACCACGTCCTCAAAAATGCCTAGCCCAAATACCCGCTGAAAGTCTTGCTCAATGCGAGCCTGGTTAAACACATCGCCGGGCTGGGTTTCAAACTCGCGGGTGATGATAAAAGGCCGGGTGCGGCCCTGTACCGGGTTGCCGTCGTCATCCACAGCCTGGCCCAAATCGTTGATGTAGCGCACCTCGATGGTTTCAATCACCCCTTCGGCCACATCTAAGGTGACCACGCCCTGGAGCGACACCTGGGGCGCGGCCACAACCTGAGCCAGCACAAAGCCCTGGTCCTGGTACCACTGGTTGAGTTCTAAAATGCCCTCTTGAAAGTCAATGAGGTTGATGATCTGGCCCTTTTGATCATCGAAAATGTCGTCGATCACCGTTTGGGGCAGCACCTCGTTGCCCTGCACCCGCACGTCGGTGAGCACCGGGTTAGGCTGCACTAAGAAGGTAACGCGCACTCCCAGATCGGTATCTTCGGGCTGGGCATCGACATCGGCAAAGAAGCCGGTGGCAAAAATACTGTTGATGTCTTGCTGCAGCTGGGTGCGCGTGGTGGTGCGCCCGGCCTGGGTTTCAATCACGCTGTAGATCAGGTTTTCGAGGGCGGGATCGAGTTCGCCCTGGCTGGGCTGCACCTGCACCTCGGCCACCAGCACCCGAGGTTCTTCGGCTTCAGCGGCTTCGGGATCAGCTTCAGGATCAGCAGCTTCAGGGTCAACGGTCTCAGGGCCAGCTTCTTCTACCGGGCTAGCAGGAGTTTCTGGGGCTGGCTGGGGCTGGCTGCGGCGCTGTACGGCTCCGTCGAGAATACGCTGGGCTTCTTCTGGGGTGATCTCGCGCTGGGTGCTGGGGGTCTGGCTGAGCTGAGTACCCTGGGCCTCGGCAGCAGGCCAGAGAGACGACGACAGAGCCGCCGAGGAGGGCGATACGGTCGGAGACTCTGGCCCATTTTCTACAATAGAACCCTCGGCAGCGCGATAGTTGTCGACAGCGCCCTGGAGGGTTTCGGCCACCGGACTGGGCACAGTCTCGGGCTGCACCTGACCAAAATCGAGGCTGGTGGATTCATCGTCAGCCTCACTGAGGTCTGACGCAAATTGGGAGGCAGAGTTAAGGCCGTAGTCGGAGCTGGCAGTGGAGCCAGATTCTGCCGAGCTAGGGTCTGCTGGAAGGTCTGGATTCGCCTGGGCTGGAGCAGCAGCTAGCCCCACCAAGCCGGAGGTGGCCAGAACCGCTAAAAATTTAGGAGATACCCGCATCTAAATCACACCTGCTAAACACGTCCACACACCAGTCAAGGGCCTACTTTCCAGACTCAGAGCTGGAAGTTGCCCTGGGGCGGGCCGATGCCCCCACAATCGCCCCCTACAATCGCAAGAATTCTACCGCATTGATGGTGCTAATTCTTGGTCGATTGTGCCGCTACCTTTTCTAGCACCCGCTGGTAGGCGGCTTCGACCTGGCCGAGATCTTGCCGGAAGCGATCTTTGTCGAGCACTCGCTGGGTCTCGTCGTCGGTGGATTGATCCCACAGACGGCAGGTGTCGGGGCTGATTTCGTCGCCCAGCAAAATCTGCTGCTGGGCATCGAGGCCAAACTCGAGCTTGAAATCGACCAGGGTAATGGCGCAGCCCATGAAGAACTTGGTTAGGACCTGATTGATGTTGAGGGCAAGACGGCGCAGGGTGTCGATCTGTTCCTCGGGGGCGATCGCCATGGCGCGAATGCGATCGCCCGTCAGCAGCGGGTCGCCCAGGTCGTCGTTTTTGTAGTAGAACTCGACTAGGGCAGGCTCTAGGCGCTGGCCCAGGGGCAGGCCGGTCTGCTGGCACAGGCTGCCCGCCGCCAGGTTGCGTACCACCACTTCTAGGGGAATGATCTGGAGGGCCTTGACCCGCATGGTGCGATCGCCCGTAGTCTCTATCCAGTGGGTCTCAATCCCTGCCGCCTCTAGCCGCTGAAACAAATAGGTAGAGATAGCGCAGTTGATCTGCCCCTTACCCTCAATCTGGCCTTTTTTTTGGGCGTTAAAGGCGGTGGCGTCGTCTTTAAAATAGGTGAGCAGCACTGCCGGGTCGTCGGTGGCGTAGATGATTTTGGCTTTGCCTTCATAGAGCTTTTCGCCGGAAGTATTCTCGCCGGAAGTATTCTCGCCGGAAGTGTCTTCGCCGGAAGTGTCAGCGGCAACCATAGTGGTGGGGCGGTAGCGGGGACATCCCATAGTAGCGCCCTCAGATGCTTTGTGGATGGGCCGGGGGGCCGGTCGTTAGATGAACTTGCCCCTTGGGCTACGGCCTAAACCGCCCAGGAGTGAACTCCTGGGCTCATAGCGAAAGTCCGCTTCAGCGGACTGAGGCGCCCGCCCCAGTCCCACTGGTGGGACTTCTGCTTTGAGCTTGGGACTTTAGTCCCAATGCTCCGTCCGTTTGCACCCTGGGGCACCCAATGGTTCACCGTCCCGCTGTACTCTAAATGAAGTAACTGTAACCATCGCGCAACGCCCCATGGCCACCATTAACGACAACTACCTCAAGCTCAAAGCGGGCTACCTATTCCCTGAAATTGCTCGCCGGGTGAGCGCCTTTGCCGAGGCCAACCCCGACGCCCCGATCATCAAGCTGGGCATTGGCGATGTCACCGAGCCGCTGCCCGAGGCCTGCCGCACCGCTATGGTCAAAGCAGTGGAGGATATGGGCGATCGCGCCTCCTTCAAAGGCTACGGCCCCGAGCAGGGCTACGGCTGGCTGCGGGAGACAATTGCCCAGCACGACTTCCACAGCCGGGGCTGCGACGTTGACGCCAGCGAAATTTTTATCTCCGACGGCTCTAAGTGCGACTGCGGCAACATTCTCGATATTTTTGGCAGCAACAACTCCATCGCCGTCACCGACCCGGTCTACCCCGTCTACGTCGACACCAACGTGATGGCGGGCCACACCGGCCCCGCTGACGACAGCGGCAAATACGGCGGCCTCACCTACCTGCCCATCAGCGCCGAAAATGCCTTCACCGCCAGCATTCCCCACGAAAAAGTCGATCTGATCTACCTGTGCTTCCCGAATAACCCCACCGGGGCGGTGGCCAGCAAAGAGCACCTGCAAGCCTGGGTTCACTACGCCCGCGCCCACGGCTCGATCATTCTGTTTGATGCCGCCTACGAAGCCTTCATCACCGACCCGGCCATTCCCCACTCGATCTATGAGATCGAAGGGGCGCGGGAGTGCGCGATCGAGTTTCGCTCATTCTCTAAAAATGCGGGCTTTACCGGCACCCGCTGCGCCCTCACCGTGGTGCCTAAATCCCTGATGGGCAAAGCGGCTGACGGCACTGAAGTGGCGCTGCACGGGCTGTGGAATCGTCGCCAATCGACCAAGTTCAACGGTGTGTCATACATCGTGCAGCGCGGCGCTGAAGCGGTCTATTCTGCCGAGGGTCAGGCCCAAACCCGCGCCCTGATCGACTTTTATATGGAAAACGCCCGCATTATCTGCGAACAGCTCACCGCCGCTGGCATCACCGTCTACGGCGGCGTCAACGCCCCCTACGTCTGGGTCAAAACCCCCAACGGCCTCAGCAGCTGGGACTTTTTTGACAAGCTGCTGCACAGCTGCCACGTGGTGGGCACCCCCGGCTCGGGCTTTGGGGCCGCAGGCGAAGGCTACTTCCGCATTTCGGCCTTTAACAGCCGCGACAGTGTGAATGAGGCCATGCGCCGCGTCACCGAAAAGTTTCGGGCTTAGGAAGCCACAACCACCAGGGAGTAAACTCCCTGGCTCATAGCAGAAGTCTGCTAAAGCAGAATGTCACTGAATTAAGGCTGGTGGGCAGTGCCCACCCTACGGCAGACCAAGGCTTCTGGCGATCTGCGAGGGTTAATTTCAGCTTATGTCAGTGCCATTCTGCTAAAGCAGACTGTGGTACCCAGCCAACAATCCTCTTCAGAGGATTTCTGCTTTGAGCCTTGGACTTCTAGTCCTAGGCTTGGCTAAAAGTCCCCATAGCGCCCCTCACCTTTTATCAAAGAATTGCCATGCTCACCATCGCGCTGCCCAAGGGCGGCATGCTCAAAGACAGCATTCAGCTGCTCCAGGCCGTCGGCCTCGACTTCAGCCTGTTCTTAGACAGCGCCAACCGACAGCTGCAAATTACTGAGCCTACGGGCCGGGCCACCGGGCTGCTGGTGCGCGCCCAGGATGTGCCTGTATATGTAGAGTACGGCCAGGCGCAGCTGGGTATGGTCGGCTACGATGTGCTGCGCGAGAAAAAGCCCGCCGTGGCCCACCTGGTAGATCTGGGCTTCGGTGGCTGCCGCCTGTCGGTGGCGGTCAAGACCACTAGCCCCTATCGATCGGCCCTAGACCTGCCCGCCCACAGCCGAGTGGCGTCTAAGTACGTCAACAGCGCCCGCGACTACTTTCAAAGCCTAGATTTGCCGGTAGAGATTGTGCCCCTCTACGGCTCGGTAGAGCTAGGGCCGATTACGGGGATGTCGGAGGCGATCGTCGATCTGGTCTCGACCGGCAAAACCCTCAAAGAAAACAACCTGATGGAGTTGGAGGTGCTCTACCACAGCAGCGCCCGGCTGATTGCCCACCCCCTCAGCTACCGGGTCAACCCCTACAATTTAAAGGCCTTGATTGATCAGGTGCGCGAGCAGACCGAAGCAATTGCGGCGTAGGTAGTTGGTCGCATTTGGGTGCCACAGCGACTTAGTTGCAGCTGACCGCTGCTAAACCCTAGTGAAATTTGGGGGATTGGAGGAACCGTTTGACTTCACCACAGGCAAAGCCTAAGTTGGCCTTCTGGCAGCTTTGGAATATGAACGTTGGCTTCTTTGGCATTCAGTTTGGCTGGGGACTACAGATGGCCAATACCAGCGCTATTTTTGAGCATCTGGGGGCCGATGCCGATCAAATTCCGATTCTGTGGCTGGCCGCTCCTCTCACCGGACTTGTGGTGCAGCCCATCATCGGCAATCTCAGCGATAACACCTGGGGGGCTTTAGGTCGTCGCCGTCCTTACTTTTTAGTCGGGGCTATCTTTGGCTCTGCGGCCCTGCTGTGGATGCCGAATGTGGGTAGCCTTTGGATGGCCGTGGGCTTGCTCTGGATTTTAGACACCGCAGCCAACGTCAGCATGGAACCCTTTCGGGCCTTTGTGAGCGATCTTTTGCCTCCCCAGCAGCGCACTAAGGGGTTTACCATGCAGAGCCTGTTCATTGGCCTGGGGGCCGTGCTGGCTTCTGCCATGCCGTGGTTGTTAACCAATGTCTTTGGGGTATCAGAAGGTGCCACCGATAGCGTGCCCTTGGTGGTTAAGATTTCCTTTTATACCGGGGCAGTGTTTTTTCTAGGCACTGTTCTGTGGACTGTTTTCACGACTGAAGAACGGCCTCCCCACGATATGGAGGCTTTTAAGGAGCAGCAGGAGCGGCGGCTTGGGGTCGGTGCCACGGTCAGAGAAATTATCACGGCCTTTCAGCAAATGCCTGGGACGATGCGGCAGTTGGCCTGGGTTCAGGGGTTTAGCTGGTTGGGCATGTACTGCGTCTTTTTGTACTTTCCTCCGGCAGTGGCCCACAACTTATTTGGCGCAGTTGAGGGGGGGTCGCCCCTCTACAGCCAGGGCATTGAGTGGGCCGGTATCTGCATTGCGGCCTACAACGCAGTTTGTTTTGGCGTGTCGTTTTTGCTGCCTCGCTTGGCTGCTGCGACCAGTCGCCCCATCGCCCATGCGCTGTGTCTCACCTGCGGCGGGTTGGGGCTGCTCTCTCTCTGGTTTGTGCCGTCGCCGCGCTGGCTGCTGCTGCCCATGGTTGGCTTGGGGGTGGCCTGGTCAAGCATTCTATCTTTGCCCTATGCCATGCTGGCTGGGGCTTTGCCCGCCCGCAAAGGGGGGATTTATATGGGCATTTTCAATATGTTTATTGTGCTGCCCGAGATTATTATTTCGCTGGGCTTGGGGTGGATTATGGCTCATCTACTCGACAACAATCGCTTGCTGGCGGTGGTGTTAGGCGGCATTTGCCTTTTGATTGCAGCGCCCCTATCGCTGCGGGTTAAAGAGGCCACGCCACAGCCAGCCGTCGTAGCGACGCTTCAACCCGTGCTGGAATCTGATGCTGTCTCAAAATAAATGCAGCCGTGTGCTGAATCAAGAAACCTCAAAAAACGAAGTCTCAAACAAAAGGCGAAGCGGGCCTCAATGAGCCCTGACTACAGGCTCACTGTCCTTGCCGCAGGTCTCGCAACGCAGCACAATTTCCCGGTGCTTTTTCTTGCCCTTACCCTGATCACCCACTCACCCACTCCTACCGTCTTCCCTGGCCAAACAAAATCGCCTTGGCCTCCTCGGTCATGGTTGACTCAGAGCGAATCGTTTCGGCGATCGCATAGGCCCGCTCCACCGCTGGCCGCGTCTGAATAGCCTCAAACCAGCGCTTCAGGTTGGGGAAATCTGCCAGGTTTTGCTGCTGAGCTTCGTAGGGCACAATCCAGGGGTAGCAGGCCATATCGGCGATGGAGTAGTCGCCCGCGATGAAATCTTTCCCTTCGAGCTGAGTATCCAACACGCCGTAGAGGCGCTCGGTCTCTTTGACGTAGCGGGTGATGGCGTAAGGGATTTTTTCGGGGGCATAGATGCCAAAGTGGTGGTTTTGGCCCAGCATTGGCCCCAGACCGCCCATCTGCCAGTAGAGCCACTGGAGCACAGCGGTGCGATCGCGCCCATTCTCAGGCAAAAATTGCCCGGTTTTCTCAGCTAGATATTGCAAAATGGCCCCCGACTCAAACAGGCTCAAGGGTTCGCCACCATCCGCTGGCTCATGATCAACAATGGCGGGGATGCGGTTGTTGGGGGCAATGGCGAGAAAGTCGGGGGCAAACTGGTCGCCCTCGCCGATGTTGATCGGCTTGATGGTGTAATCGACCTCGGCCTCTTCGAGAAAAATGGTGATCTTGTGACCATTGGGGGTCGTCCAGTAATACAGGTCGATCATGGCGAGTATCCTAGAGGGCAAAGCACGGGAGCAACCAAAATAGCCTAACCAAGTCTGCTGCCATTGTGGCGAATAATTGTGGCGAACATAGTACAATTGAACTGTTAAGCGGCGGCAGGCGCTACAATTGAAGTAGATAGTCAGGAATAGAGTGTCAGGAAAACGCGATGGTACTGGCCCAAGACCACAACCTGCAAGACGTTGACGATGCTGAGCTGCCAGCGATGCCGCCCTGCGACCTCCCTAGCGACGAGCCACCCTTGGAAAGCTATCTGCATTTGCAACAACTGCTGCTGCTGATTAAATGCCTCGACTGGCTGTGGCAAGACCGCGCCGACTACTTCGCCGCAGGCAACCTGACTATCTACTACAGCAGCCAAAAAATTAAAACCCGCGATTTCAAAGGCCCCGATTTCTTTGTGGTGCTGGGGACTGAGAAACGACCCCGCAAGAGCTGGACGGTGTGGGAAGAGGAGGGCAGGTACCCTAACCTGATTGTCGAACTGCTGTCAGACTCCACGGCCAAGGTAGATCGGACGGCGAAAAAACAGCTTTATCAAGACACCTTTCGCACCCCAGAGTACTTTTGGTTTAGCCCCGACACCCTGGAGTTTGAGGGCTACGCCCTGCTTGAGGGCGGCTACCAACCGATCAAGCCCCAGGAGTCAGGGCTGCTGTGGAGCGGCCAACTCAACCTGTTTCTAGGGGTTCACGAGCGCCAGCTGCGGTACTTTTCGCCAACAGGTGAGCTAATTCCCACCCCGGAGGAAGCCGCCAAGACCGCCGAGCAGAAAGCCACCTACGCCGAACAAAGGGTCGATATCATGGCCGCCAAACTGCGGGAACTGGGGATAGATCCTGATGCGCTGACCTAGATTGTTTCTCCCTAAAACTTTTCCCTTTGGAAAATCTGGAGGACACCCAACAGTTCCTAGCTTGCTTTGGTCGAGCGTGGCAACCCTGACAGAATCAGGATTTTAGCCAGAATTGATCACACCCTCTAGGGCGGGAATGAATTCATTTCTTTGATTTTGTTCCCATCTGAGTCTCCATCTAGCCTTAGAATCAAGCGATAATTTCTGACTCGCGCCCGAGCAGACCGGCCCCCGAGGGCCAGCCCACCGCCCCAGAGGATGACTTATTATGGCCATTATTGCCCTCAAAGCCTGGTATCTCGAAGCCTATGAGCCGGTGCGAGAGCTAGAAAAGCGCCCCCACGACCTGCGGCTGAGCAAAAATAGCCTGCTGAAATCGGCGCTGCGGGCCGATTTTCTCGACGACAGCGCCGAAGTTAAGCAGTCGGTCTGGTTTCAGCGCTACCTCGACGGCGAGACGGTGGAGTTTTACATTGAGGGCAGTGGCGGCTATGCGATCGCCAACATAGACCTGATCAGCCACGAGATCTATTTTGCCAAGCTAGAGGTGATGGCTCACCTGGAGCCAATCATCTACTTCTGCTACCAGCAGGAGTACAGCGCGTCGGCCGAAGCGCTGCATGGAGCGCTGAGCGATGCCGTGGAAAGCCTCAACAAAAAATCCCGCGTCGCCCTCACCCTAGAGGTATCGCACCGGCTCAGCGACGGCCCCGCCCGGCTCAACAGCGCCCTCACTCGCAAAATTCGCAAGTCGCTGCTGTTTGTGGCCGACGGCACCCCGATCGCGGCGGTGGAGGGCAACACCACCCTGCTGGTGCCCAGCCCCCACGTGTGCGTTGAGATGGGCTACGCGCTCCAGGCCAAGCCCGCCGAGCAGATTTTGCTGACTCAAATGGAGCGATCAGACATTGTGGGGCAATACCCCTTTGACCTGCCCGCCCAAAATCGGCTCACCTTTAAAACCAAAGCCGACATTGCCAAGCAGTTGCCCAAAGCCCTAGAGCAACACTTATCTCGCTTTAATCTTTGGGCTTAGGAAAATCTCTATCGTAGACAGGATGGTTTAAGCCCCTGGGGAACGGTCGCCACTGTTAAGTAGATCACGGTGTCACCGGATTTTTTGTTTTACATTAAGGACGAATGCGTTCCCCCAGTTACGCCCCGCCCAAGAGAAATTCACCATGCTAGATGCCCCCGATATTCTCAGACTGCTGCACCCTTTTTTGGCCGTTACCTGGGTCATGCCGCTGATTGGCGTGGCCGTCTATTTCGCCATACAAACCCGCCAGCGGCGGTTGGCCGTCGTTAACAAAACCAAAACTACCATCCCCCCGGTGGTGGGGAAAGAACATGTGGGGGGGGGCCAGTGGCTCTCGGGGTCGGTGGTGGGGCTGGTGCTGCTGGGGCTAGCTCACCCGATCTTTAAAACCATTGCCCGCGAAAACGTCTGGGCTAGCGACCCGTTTCGGGTCATTTTTGTGGTGGTCGTGTACGCGCTAACCTTCGCTTCCCTAGCGTTTTTATATAAGTCTAGAACGCCCCTATGGCGTGGGGTAATGGCCACCCTCACCGGCACGGGGTTGTGGCTGCTGGGCATGCAGCCGGGGGTGTGGCGGCGCGGCTTTGAGTGGTACGTTTCTCACTTTTATCTGGGCATGGCGGCGGCGATGCTAATGATTTTTGCCCTGGCCACCCTGCCTGAGGTTTATAAGGCAAAGCGGTGGCGCATTGCCCACGCGGCGATCAACACCGTGGCGGTGCTGCTGTTTATCAGCCAGGGCATTACCGGCGTGCGCGACCTGCTCGAAATTCCGCTGCACTGGCAAGAGCCTTTTGTCTTTCAGTGCGACTTTGAGAATCGGACTTGCTGAAGGGGGCGTAGGGTGCTCCCTGCCTGGCCATAGCACCAGGCAGGGCTAGGTAGCTGCTTACTCTAGCAGGATGGTTTTGGTCAGAATGACCATCCACGTGGTTCCCGCTGGGGTGGATGCTCTAACATCTCCGCTCGACGACGGGGGCACGGGAATGGGGTCGCTCCAATCGTTGGGGTCGGCGTAGCCGTGGGCGTGGAGGATTTTGATGGTGCGGTCTATGCCTGCGCGGCTGCCGTAAAGCAGATGGCGCAACTTCTCGGGGTTGAGGGGCTTGAGGGGCCGGGTTCCTTGGTCGTTTCCGCCAACTCCTGATGAAAGCGGCAGGGACCCGGTCCCTGGGTTGGTCTCTGGGTTATCGCTGGCCTCTGGTTCGAGATATTCAAACATCGGTTCTGTCTCCGGTCGTGGTTGAGGAAGACAGAACGCGAAAACCCTAGCCACCCGCAGTTGAGATGCAAACTGAGGGGGCTAGGGTACGATGAGCCTAGCCTCGCAATCTGCCTGTTAGATTTGCGGGGTTAGCTGTTCGTGGGTGTTGGTAGCACCTGCGAACAGCGCCAAGATTTTCGAGTTCTGCGTGGTCACCGTTCTGCTGAACGGCTTAATGTAAGAGCATAGTGGTACAAAAGCTCGCCGTCAACCGTGTAGAAGCAGGCGTGGTGGTTGAGATGGTGACATAGGTAGATGCTAGATAACCCCGGCAGCAAGGAGCTTGTCCAGCACTTTTGACGGATAAGCACCCCAATCTAGCAGGCAAAGATTGTTGGCTTCGGTGAGCGGCGATTGCTGTCGCAGACGGCAAGCCGTTCGCGCCACACAAGAAATAGCTAAGCGATCAAGTATAGTAAATCATTGAAGTGGACATAATTTGTGATGAGTAGTGGCGATTGCTGTCGCAGACGGCAAGCCGTTCGCTTGCTGCTCAATTCAGCCGTTATGCGTAAGCAATTGCAACAGAATTTTTATAATGACGAGTACCCAACAACGCGCCGCCCTGCAACGCCAAATCTGGCAAATTGCCAATGATGTTCGCGGCTCAGTCGATGGCTGGGATTTTAAGCAATACGTTCTCGGCACGCTGTTTTACCGTTTTATCAGTGAAAACTTTGCCAGCTACATTGAGGCTGGCGATGACAGCGTCCACTACGCCAAGCTGCCCGATAGTGTTATTACCGACGACATTAAAGATGATGCCATCAAAACCAAAGGCTACTTTATTTACCCCAGCCAGTTGTTTGCCACGATCGCGGTCAATGCCAACACTAACGAAAGCCTGAATACTGACCTAGCGGCGGTTTTTGTGGCGATCGAAAGCTCTGCCAATGGCTACCCCTCTGAGACAGATATCAAGGGGCTGTTTGCTGACTTTGACACCACCAGCACCCGCCTCGGCAACACGGTTAAAGATAAAAACCTGCGCTTGGCTGCGGTACTAAAAGGGGTGGCAGGGCTAGAGTTTGGTGACTTTGATGCCAGCCATATCGACCTGTTTGGCGATGCCTATGAGTTTTTGATCTCCAACTATGCCGCCAGTGCGGGTAAATCGGGGGGCGAGTTTTTTACGCCGCAGCACGTCTCTCGGCTGATTGCCCAGCTTGCCATGCACCAGCAAACCAGCGTCAATAAAATTTATGACCCCGCCTGTGGTTCTGGTTCGCTGCTCTTGCAAGCTAAAAAGCACTTTGACGCTCACCTCATTGAAGACGGGTTTTACGGGCAGGAGATTAGCCACACGACCTATAACTTGGCGCGGATGAATATGTTTTTGCATAACATCAACTACGACAAGTTCAATATGCAGTTGGGCAATACGCTGACTGACCCGCATTTTGCTGATGAAAAGCCCTTTGATGCGATCGTCTCTAATCCGCCCTATTCGGTGAACTGGATTGGTAGTGATGACCCGACGCTGATTAATGACGATCGCTTTGCGCCTGCTGGCGTACTTGCGCCCAAATCTAAGGCTGATTTTGCGTTTGTGCTGCATTGCTTGAGCTATTTATCGAGCAAGGGCCGCGCGGCGATCGTGTGTTTCCCCGGTATTTTTTACCGTGGCGGTGCGGAAGCCAAAATCAGAAAGTATCTGGTGGATAACAACTATGTGGAAACGGTGATTGCTCTCGCGCCCAATCTGTTTTTTGGCACTACGATCGCGGTGACGATTTTGGTGCTATCTAAACATAAGACCGATACCGCTACTCAGTTTATTGATGCCAGTAGCCTGTTTAAAAAAGAAACGAACACCAACATCCTGACCGATGATCACATTGCCGAAATCATGGGGGTGTTTGATAGTAAGGAAAACGTTGATCACTTTGCCCGATCGGTGCCTTTTGAAGATATTGCTGATGATTACAATCTGTCGGTTAGTAGCTATGTGGAAGCCAAGGATACTCGCGAAGTGGTGGATATCACGGCGCTTAATGCTGAATTAAAAACCACTGTTGCGAAGATCGATCGCCTGCGTGCTGAGATTGATGCGATCGTGGCGGAGATTGAAGCATGAATTTTCTGGAAAAGCTGTTGGATGGCGTGGCGGTGGAGTGGAAGCCTCTGCGGAAAGTAGTATTGCCGACGAGTAATATTAAATGGAGAAATACAGATCGAATCTATCGCTATATTGATTTAACCTCTGTTAGCATTGAAACCAAAAAAATAGCTGAAACAACCGAAATAACAGCCAATAATGCACCAAGCAGAGCGCAAAAGCTTGTTGAAAAAAATGATGTTATTTTTGCGACAACTCGACCATCTCAACAACGATATTGCTTAATTGATAATGAGTACTCTGGTGAAGTTGCCAGTACTGGCTACTGTGTTTTACGAGCCAAAAAAGATGAGGTGTTGCCAAAATGGATTCTATATTGCATTGCTTCAAATGATTTCAAAATCTATGTTGAAGAAAATCAAAGTGGTTCAGCATACCCTGCAATTTCGGACACCAAAGTCAAAGACTTTATAATCCCCATCCCGCCCCTCGAAATTCAAGCCGAAATCGTGCGGATTTTGGACACTTTTACAGCGCTGACCGCTGAGCTGACCGCCGAGCTGACCGCCGAGCTGACCGATCAAAAAAAACAATATAACTATTACCGCGATCAGTTGTTGAGTTTTGAAAAAGGTGAAGTGGAGTGGAAGACATTGGGGGAGATTGGCGAGTTTATTCGCGGAAAACGTTTCACCAAGGCGGATTACGTGGATGATGGCATACAAGCTATTCACTACGGCGAAATTTACACACACTATGGAGTTTCAGCCTCTCATACGCTATCGCAGGTTCGGGCTGAAATGGCAGCATCATTACGCTATGCAATCCCCGGCGATGTTGTCATGGCAGGTGTTGGTGAAACTGTTGAAGATGTTGGTAAGGCTGTTGCATGGATAGGAAGTGAGAAAGTAGCGATTCACGATGATAGTTACGCTTTTCGTCATTCAATTAATCCAAAGTTTGTGTCCTATATGATGCAAACAACTACATTTATCAATGAGAAGGCGAAATATGTATCCAGTGGAAAGGTTAAGCGATTATTGATTAATGGAATTGAAAAAGTCCGAATACCAATCCCATACCCAAATGATCCTAAAAAATCGGTTGCCGAACAAGCCCGCATCGTCGCCATCCTCGACAAATTTGACACCCTCACCACCTCCATCCGCGAAGGCTTGCCCCATGAAATTGCCTTGCGCCAAAAGCAATACGAATATTACCGCGATTTACTGCTCACCTTTCCCAAGCCTGAAGAGGTAGAGGCGCACCTTAACAGCATGGAGAAATCCCATGGATAAAATTAGCCAAGTAAAACAGCTTGTTAGCGAGATTAATCGTTTACATCGTGATTTTTCAAAGGATTATTTTGAAACAGGGCGGGTCGAAAAAATCAACCTTTCCAGAACCATAACCCATGTGCCTGCCCCTCATATCTACAAGTATCGCCTCACCTTGCACGAGAGCGTGAACGATTACCTGATGATGGCAGGCATCGACATAAAATATTTTTATCGAGTCAAAACCCGCGAAAGTATCGACGACAAAATTGAACGCTTCTCAACGCGAGAAGATCAATACCCCGTTAATAACTGGCTCAATGATATTTTTGGCGCACGCATTGTTTTAACAGCCGCAGAAATAACAGCCCTTATGGATTTGCTCGATGACTGGCAAGATGAACTAAACCTAAAAAACTGGTACTTGCGTAACAAAGAAGGCTATAGAGGCTTGCATATTTACTTTAAAAATAAAATCAACTTTTACTTCCCTTGGGAACTGCAAATTTGGGATGCAGAGGACATTCAAAGCAATATTCAAAATCACGAAAAATTTAAACGTAACTTTGTTTAGTTTATTTAAAGAGCGACCGTAAAAAAAGAAGCCGAATCATGACCGACTACAAGGCGATCGCCGAATCCAATAACTTTATCGTGCTGGAACAATACAGCAAGCAATCAAGAACTAGCGAAAGCTACCAAAGCGAATACGACTTAGAGGACGAGTTTATTCAGGATTTAGTTAATCAAGGCTATCAATACCTGACCAGCGTCACCAACCCCCAAGCCATGCTAGCCAACGTGCGCGAGCAGTTGCAGACGCTCAATCATGTGCAGTTTACCGAAGGCGAATGGCGGCGCTTTGTAGAAACCTTTTTAGATAAACCTAGCGACAGCATTACCGATAAAACCCGCAAAATCCATGATGATTACATCCATGATTTTGTGTTTGATAATGGCCGCATTCAAAACATCTACCTCCTCGATAAAAAGAACCTTGCCCGCAACAAAGTCCAAGTGATCAAGCAATTTGCACAACAGGGAACCCAAGCCAACCGCTACGATGTGACCATCTTGGTCAACGGCTTGCCCCTAGTGCAAATTGAGCTAAAAAAACGCGGCGTAGCCATTCGTGAAGCCTTTAACCAAGTGCATCGCTACAGCAAAGAGAGCTTTAACGCCGAACAATCGCTGTATAAGTATTTGCAACTGTTTGTCATTTCCAACGGCACCGATACCCGCTACTTTGCCAACACCACCCAGCGCAATAAAAACAGCTTTGACTTCAGCATGAACTGGGCGAAAGCCGATAACAACCTGATCAAAGACCTGAAAGACTTCACCGCCACCTTTTTTCAGAAAAATACCCTGCTCAGTGTGCTGTTGCAGTATTCAGTCTTTGATGTGAATGACACCTTACTGGTGATGCGCCCCTACCAGATTGCCGCCACCGAGCGCATTTTATGGAAAATCAACAGCGCCTACCAAGCCAAACACTGGAGCCGTCTTGAGGGCGGCGGCTATATCTGGCACACCACTGGCTCAGGCAAAACCTTAACCAGCTTTAAAGCGGCGCGGCTGGCGACGGGGCTAGAGTTTATCGACAAGGTGTTTTTTGTGGTTGATCGCAAAGACCTTGACTACCAAACCATGAAAGAATACCAGCGCTTTTCCCCCGATAGCGTCAACGGCTCTGACAGCACTGCGGGGCTGAAGCGTAATCTGGATAAAGACGACAATAAGATCATCGTCACCACCATCCAGAAACTCAATCACCTGATGAAAACCGAAAGCGACCTAGCCATCTACAACAAGCAGGTCGTGTTTATTTTTGATGAATGCCACCGCAGCCAGTTTGGTGAGGCACAGAAGAACTTACAGAAAAAATTTAAGCGGTTTTATCAGTTTGGCTTCACTGGCACGCCCATTTTTCCGCAAAACGCCCTGGGCGCAGACACCACCGCCAGCGTATTTGGTCGCGAGCTACATTCCTATGTGATTACCGACGCGATCCGTGATGAAAAAGTGCTGAAGTTCAAGGTGGACTACAACGATGTGCGCCCAAAATTCAAAGCCATTGAAACCGAGCAAGACGAGCAAAAGCTAAACGCCGCCGAAAACAAACAAGCCCTGTTACACCCCAATCGCATTCGCGAGATTTCTCAATACATCTTGAATAACTTCCGCCAAAAAACCCACCGCTTGCAAGCAGGCGGCAAAGGCTTTAATGCCCTGTTTGCGGTGAGCAGTGTGGACGCTGCCAAGTTGTATTATGAAGCCTTTAAGCAATTACAAAAAGACCGCGATCAACCCCTGAAAATTGCCACCATTTTCTCCTTTGCCGCCAATGAAGAACAGGCAACCGTGGGCGAAATTTTGGATGAAGGCTTTGATGTATCAGCTATGAACAGCAGCGCCAAAGAATTTTTAAGTACTGCTATTAGCGACTATAACGCCCTTTTTACAACCAACTTCAGCGTAGATAGCAATGGTTTTCAAAACTACTACCGTGATCTGGCTAAGCAAGTAAAAGCCAAAGAAATCGATCTGCTGATCGTGGTGGGTATGTTTCTGACAGGGTTTGATGCGCCTACACTCAATACCTTGTTTGTGGACAAAAACCTGCGCTATCACGGTTTGCTGCAAGCCTATTCACGCACCAACCGCATTTATGATGCCACCAAAACTTTTGGCAATATCGTCACCTTCCGCGATTTAGAACAAGCCACCATCGATGCCATCACCCTGTTTGGCGATAAAAACACCAAAAACGTGGTGCTGGAAAAAAGCTACAGGGAATACATGGGCGGCTTTACCGATGTGGTGACTGGTGAAGCGCGGCGAGGCTTTGTGGAGGTGGTGACGGAATTAGAGCAGCGTTTTCCCAACCCCGACGAGATTGTTTTAGAAAAAGACAAAAAAGACTTTGCCAAGCTATTTGGCGAATACTTGCGGGTTGAAAATGTGCTGCAAAACTACGATGAATTTGCCAGCCTGAAAGCCTTGCAACAGATCGATATGAATGACCCGGCGGCGGTTGAAGCGTTTAAAGCAGAACACTATTTAAGTGATGAAGACCTGACGGCACTGCAAGCCATCAAGGTTCCTGCCGAGCGCACCATTCAAGATTACCGCTCCACCTACAACGATATCCGCGACTGGTTACGCCGAGAAAAAGCGGGCAGTGAAAAAGAAAAATCCACGATCGATTGGGATGATGTGGTGTTTGAAGTGGATTTGCTGAAATCCCAAGAGATCAATCTGGATTACATTCTTGAGCTAATTTTTGAGCAGAATAAAAAGAATAAAAGTAAGGGTGAATTGATCGAAGAAGCTCGCCGCCTGATTCGAGCCAGCCTAGGCAATCGAGCCAAAGAAGGCCTGATTGTGGATTTCATTAATCAAACCAATCTCGATGAGATGGCAGATAAAGCCAGCATCATTGATGCATTCTTTAAATTTGCCCAAGCTGAGCAAGCCCGCGAAGCAGATGAGTTGATTCGTTCAGAAGGCTTGAATGAGGAAGCAGCCAAACGCTATATCAGTGCCTCCCTGAAACGCGAGTTCGCCAGCGAGAATGGGACTGAGTTAAATTCAACACTGCCTAAAATGAGTCCGCTTAATCCAGAATACAAAACCAAGAAGCAGAGCGTTTTCCAAAAAATTGCGGCGTTTGTTGAAAAGTTTAAAGGCGTAGGCGGGCAGATTTAGGACCGCCAATCGGCGAAAAAACGGTGAGCAAACCGTTATACCAAAACCGATGAGTCCGTTAGGGTTATCTGCTTCGGTTCGAGATTGGTAAGCAAAAATTATTCTCTTCATTGATGAGTTCCGGGAATTTATCGACGATTCCTTTCATGATGCGTTCCACCGCCAAAGTTAAGAATAGATAAGAGTTTGGGGCATAACAAATCATTGGAGCGGACAGAATTTTGATATTTTGGTGATGAGCAAAGATTTAGGTCCGCCGCTCAATTCAGCCGTTAGGCATCGCTGCTCTGCTCTCACTTTCACCACCGCCTGCCCTAGTGCCTGAGCGCTGCGGCGCTACAATCTAGGCATTGCTGGGGTAGTTGTCTAGCCGTAGGGCCAATGGTAAATAAGGCGAATGTAATTAGTATGAGTCGAAGATTTCTATCAACTTCCACATTATGAACTATCAAGACATCATTACGATTGAGCCTGGAAAACGCAGCGGCAAGCCCTGTATTCGAGGAATGCGAATTACCGTCTACGACATCTTAGAATATCTAGCAGGTGGAATGACTGAGGCAGAAATTCTAGAAGATTTCTCAGAGCTTACCTTAGAAGATATCAAAGCTTGCCTTGCTTTTGCAGCTGATCGCGAGAAAAAGCTATTTGTAGCACCGCTGTGAAACTTCTCTTAGATAAAAATCTCTCAGATCGGATCGTTTACAGGATTATCGATTTGTATCCTGATTCTGAGCATGTCAAAACTGAGGCATGTTCTCGATGAGTTGCTTTCAAAGAGAGGCTGAAATCATCTCTTGGCTATCAAGTGTAATCTTTAAGGTATTTAACAGCGAAGAAGTTCAAGCTTGGCTTATTGGTTCAATTGCTAGTGGCTCTATTGATCCCAAGGACTGCGATGTGTTGATAATGCTCAAATCAAGTTGCATTTCCCAACTTGTAAAAATCAGCCTTATTTGGAGAAAGGAGTTTGAAGAAAGATTTGGTCTGTCGCTACACCTAACTAGGATCACTTACGATGAAGTAGAATCATGTGAATTGTTTCTAAATAGTGTTGGGATTATGGCTAAGATGATTGACAGCCGCTCAGTCAGAACATTAGATATTGCCACCCTGAACTCATTTTCACAACTGCCTGCCCTAGTGATCGCAGATCTCTTGTAGGTTGAGTTGAGGCACGAAACCCAACAATCCTAGACGAACTCTACTCCCAATCGACATTGTAAGCTAAAGGGTAAGCTAAGATACATAGAGTATCGCTTAGTGTTTGCATGAGTGAAGCTGTCTATATTGAAACGAGTATATTAGGCTACCTCACTGCTCGACCTAGCAGAGATCTTGTTGTAGCTGCCAACATTGAGGTAACCAGGGAGTGGTGGGATACACGTCGTAGTAACTTTCAACTTTACACGTCTCAAGCAGTCGTAAAGGAAACTTCCCAAGGAGATGCTCAAATCGCAACCCAGCGGCTCGAAATTATTCGTGATTTTGAGTTGCTCGAACTAAATCAGTCGGTCCTTGAACTGGCAGAGCAATTCCTTGAACGCAGTAGTCTTCCTGCAAAAGCCGATGTTGACGCTGTTCATATCGCAGCCGCGACTGTTCATGGAATAGATTATCTGCTCACATGGAACTGTAAGCATATAGCCAATGCTCAAATCCAAAGAAAACTGGCAGAGATCAGTCTTGCTTCTGGGTATGAGTTACCAATTCTTTGTACACCCTATGAACTGCTCGGAGGTTGATTATGCATCAAGATGCAATCGTAGAAGAGATCCACAAAATTCGTGAAGAGTATTCGCGATCATTCAACCATAACTTGAAGGCGCTTTTCGCTGATCTGCAAAAGCAACAGGCTGAGAGTAGTAGAAAGGTTGTGAACTTATCGGGGAAGCGTAGTCTAACAACGCGTTGGAGCGGACGGTTGAGAGATCTTAGTGAGGATGCGGAGGATGCTAACCGCAGCACAACTTAGCCGCTAGGCATCGCTGCTCTGCTCTCACTTTCACCACCGCCTTTCCTAGTGCCGCAGCGCTGCGGCGCTACAATCTAGGCATTGCTGGGGTAGCTGTCTAGCCGTAGGGCCAATGGTAAATAAGGCGATCGCAAAGAGTTTGTCTCAGTGGGGTCTGCCCCGCCGGGGCTGGTTGATTCTCGGTCTGCTGCTGCTGACCCTGATTTTTTTCGATGCGATCGTCAACCTCCAGGCCGAGCGCCTCTGGTTTATAGAGGTCAACTATCTGGAGGTGTTTTGGCTGCGGCTCAGATCGCAGCTTCTCCTCGGCATTGTCCCGATTTTTTTGACCCTGTTCTTTACCTGGGGCAACCTCACCCTGGCCGACCGGGCCAAGCCCTTGGAGCCACCGAGCGATCGCCCCTCCCGCATCCGCAGCATGGGGCTGATCGGGCTGCTGCTCGTGGGTGGCACCCTGAGTTTTTTAGTTGGGGTGCAGCTACTTTACCAGGGGCAAATCGCCAGAGACTTTTGGCGAGAGACCACCACCCTCTACGACTCAGCCACGCTGCTGCCCCTGTGGCCTAAGCTGCAGCTGTTTGCCGTCATTGGGCAAATTTTGATCACCCAGCCCTGGCTGCTGCTGGCCCTGGGCATCAGCACCGTGGCCTTTTTGATTTACCCCCGGCAGCTAGGGCGGCTGGCGGCGGTGCTAATGAGCCTGGGCTACGGGCTAATTTTGGCCAAACAGTGGCCCTCAGTGCTGCTGGCCCTCAACCCAGTGCCCTACGACAGAGTTGACCCGCTGTTTAACCGAGATATTAGCTTCTATATTTTTCGGCTACCGGTGCTGCAACTGGCGGAGTTTTGGGTGGTGGGCACCCTGTTTTTTACTCTGGTCAGCGTCTACCTGGTGTATCTGCTCACGGAAAACACCCTCAGCCAGGGACGGTTTTACGGCTTTTCGCCGCCCCAGCAGCAGCACCTGTATGCCCTGGCGGGGCTGCTGTTTTTGGCCACCAGCTTTAGCCACTGGCTGGGCCGTTATGAGGTGCTTTACTCTCAGGAAGGGGTGGTGTACGGGGCTGGCTACACCCACATTCACGTGCTGCTGCCGATGAATTGGGCGCTGACTATTCTTAGTGTGGGGCTAGGGCTAGTCTTTCTCGGGCGGGGGCTGCTGTGGACACCGGGCCACGGCAAGCCCAGGGTTAAATCTGCCCCAGACCCAGAGGCTCCCCTGGGCTGGTGGGCAGGGGTTGGCCGCACCAGCCTGCTGGTCAAAGGCATTTGTGGCTACCTGGTGATCACCCTGCTGGGTCTGGTGGTAGCGCCAGCGGTGGTGCAGCGGCTGGTGGTACAGCCCAACGAACTCCAGCGCGAGCGGCCCTACATCGTCAACTCCATTGCCCTCACCCGCGCTGCCTTTGACCTAGATGTGATCGACTCAGAACCCTTTGACCCCAGCGGCGACCTCACCGTCGAAGACCTCGATCAAAACGACCTCACCCTAGAAAACATTCGCCTGTGGGGCACTCGCCCGCTGCTGGAAAGCAACCGCCAGCTCCAGCAAATTCGGCTGTACTACGAGTTTAAAGACGCCGACTTTGACCGCTACAGCATTCTCAACCAGGAGCGACGCTCTGAACGCCGCCAGGTGATGATGTCGGCCCGAGAGCTGAACTATGAGCGAGTGCCCGAAATTGCCAAAACCTGGGTCAACGAGCATCTGGTCTACACCCACGGCTATGGCTTTACCATGAGCCCGGTGAATACGGCTGGCCCCGACGGGCTGCCCAACTACTTTGTGCGCGGCATCGACAACATTCCCAGCAGCGAAGCGGTACGCGCGAGCATTCCCATTGGAGATCCGCGCTTTTACTTTGGCGAGCTCACCGACACCTACATCATGACCAACACCCGGGTGCTGGAGCTTGACTACCCCAGCGGCAACGAGAATATCTACACCACCTACCTGGGCCGGGGCGGCATCAACCTAGAGGACGGCTGGCGGCGACTGCTGTTTGCCCGTCACCTGCTCGACTGGCGCATGCTGTTTACCGAAGACTTTACCGACGATACGCGGCTGTTGTTTCGCCGCAACATTGCCGATCGCGTGCAGGCGATCGCCCCCTTTCTGCGCTTTGACACCGACCCCTATCTGGTCACCGCCAACATTGGCGATGCCTCGAGTCAGTGGGGCACTGGCATCGATCACGGTAGTCGGCCTCCAGCAAGCGTCAGCTTCGAAGACTTTCTGGATCGCGACCCCAACCTTACCCTGGAGAATTTCACCACCCAAACCGGCGAAAACTATCTCTACTGGATCATCGACGCCTACACTATCAGCGGCCGCTACCCCTACTCTGACCCCGGCAGCAACGACTTCAACTACATTCGCAACTCGGTCAAGGTGGTGGTAGACGCCTTTAACGGGTCGATTAGCTTCTTTGTGGCCGAGCCAACTGACCCCATTATTCAAACCTGGAGTCGGTTGTTGCCAAACATGTTTGAATCACTGGAGGCGATGCCCAGCACCCTGCGTGCCCATATTCGCTATCCCCAAGATTTATTTTCGGTGCAGGCTGAGTCGCTGATGACTTACCACATGACCGATCCCCAAGTGTTCTACAACCGCGAAGACCAGTGGCGTGCCCCCAGCGAAATTTACGCCAACGAGTCTCAGCAGGTAGAGCCTTACTACTTGATTATGAAGCTCCCCCAGGAAGAGACCGAAGAGTTTGTGCTGCTGCGGCTGTTTACCCCGGCCCAGCGCAATAACCTGATTGCCTGGCTGGCGGCGAGGTCTGACGGCGATCGCTATGGGAAGCGGCTGCTCTACCGATTCCCCAAGCAGGAGCTGGTGTTTGGCCCCGAGCAGATCGAGGCCCGCATCAACCAAGACCCCGAAATCTCCCAGCGGATCTCGCTGTGGGATACCCAGGGGTCGAGGGCGCAGCAGGGAAATTTGCTGGTGATACCGATTGAGCGATCGCTGATCTACGTCGAGCCTCTCTACCTGGTGGCCGAGCAAAACCAGCTCCCCACCCTGACGCGGGTGATCATGGTCTATCAAAACCGTATCGCCATGGCCCCCACCCTGTCGGCAGTGCTGTCGGCGGTGTTTTTGCAAGCACCCCAAGAAGCCGCCCCGATTCTGCGCGATCTGGGCGAAGTCGCCCCTGACGACGACCCCCTGCCGGGGCTGCTCGATCTTGATCCTGCCCCTGGGGCACCCGCTGACCTTGAGGGGCTGGGCTTACCCGACGGGGGATAGTCGCTAGGGCTGATCTAAAAACTGGGCAATCATTTCTTTGGCGGGTTCTACCATGGCCCAGGTGCCGTCGGCCTGTCGCCGCAGGGTGGCAAAGGCCACGGTGTTGCCGCTGCCGATCGGCTCTCCCTGGGCCAAATCGCCCAGCCGCGCCCGCCGCAGCCCGCAGAGGCGAAACAGGTAGGCCGGCACGTCTGCACTCGACAAGATCACGCATAGATCGACGTTGCCCTCGGCGGGCTGCACCTGGCCGTCAAAGGGCATAAACACGCGGTTGCCTTGTAGATCGACGGTAATGTCGCCTAGGCTGCTTTGCACCTGGTACCCCCCCAGGCGATCGCCCGGCTGTAAGGCCCACTTTTGGTGCAGGGTGACATTGCGCGGCCCTGGGGCTGCGCCGGGGCTAGAGCAGGCCCAGATACCCGCCAGCAGCAGCGCTAGACTGCCGCGCCAGCAAGCTTTTCCCTGGCCTGCTCTCTGGCCTGCTCTCTGGCCTGTTCTCTGGCCTGTTCTCTGGCCTGTTCTCTGGCCTGTTCTCTGGCTTTTTTCCTGGCCTGCATGGTTCACCGCTGTGCGTCCTTGGTTTACGCCCACAAAAATCTACGCCCGCCAACTTTACGCCAAACAAATACAATTGAACTAAAGTTCATACATACTGAATTATGCCACGAATCCCTAGAGGTGGTTCCTATCAGCGGCACAAACTCCCCTCGGTAAGAACAGGCCAAGGCGCTAGGATATTAGAGCTATTTGGAGGCTCACCGTGTTTTTTAGCGTCGTCACCCCCACTTATAACCGCCAGCCCATTCTCGAAAAGTGTCTGCGCGCCCTAGAGCAGCAGGTCTTTGACCCTGGGTTGATCACGGGCTACGAGCTGGTGGTGGTCGACGATGGCTCCACCGACGGCACCCAGGATTGGCTGCGGCAAAACGCCGCCGAGTTTCCCCACGTGCGGCTGGTGGAGCGCCACCACGAAGGTGCCTCTGCCGCCCGCAACTACGGGGTACAGGTGGCCCAGGGCGACACCATCGCCTTTGTCGATAGCGATGTGATCATGCCCCCCGGCTCTGTGCAGGCCCATGCCCATGCCCTAGCCGCTGCCTACCAGCGCCTGGGGGATGATCGGGTATTTACCGCTGGTCGTCTGGTCAACACCAGCAACTTTGACCAGCCCATGGAAGAACCCGCTAGGGTGACCGACTTTTCTAACGCGTTTTTTGATACGGCCAATTTGGCGATCGCCCGCCACTGGCTGCTGACCGCTGGCCTGTTTGACACCGAATTTAGCCAGTACGGCTGGGAAGACCTGGAGCTTGGAGTGCGCCTCAAAAACCTGGGCGTCACCATGGTCAAGGTGCCTGAAGCCATCGGCTACCACTACCACCCCCCCTTTGCCCTCGACCAAATCCCTAAAATGATCGATCAAGAAATTCAGCGGGGCCGCATGGGGGCGATTTTCTACAAAAAGCATCCCACCCGCGAAGTGCGGATGATGATCCAAATGACCCCGCTGCACCAGGTGCTGTGGGGCTTGCTCACCGCTGGCGGGCGACTCAACGAAAAGACCATGGCACCGCTGCTGCGCTGGCTGATCGACCAGGGCAAACCGTCCCTAGCGCTGGAGCTAGCCCGCATATTTTTAAACTGGTACACCGTTCAAGGCGTCTATGCCGCCTACAGCGAGCTGCAACAAGAGACGTGAGGTTCAAGACTTTATCTTTAACCTCTCATTTCTCTACAGCAACCACATTTCGGCGGCGCTGGCGATCGCCATGGCCAACATACCCATCGCCGCGTATTGCAGGACCGGGGGCCGCTGCTGACGGCGACGCTCTGCGGTCTTGATCGCGCCATAGATGTGAGGCGCGCCTAGCAAAAAGAAGAACAGCTGAAGAATATTGACCTTTTGGCGCTGTAGAGTCACAGAAGGTTGGGGGTTCATCGGCAATACTCCATTAGAAACCTTGGGCGATCGCGACCTTGTCGGCACAATGTAACACAACATTAAGAGATGTTGTGTTAAGGCACGCTGTGATCGTGGATGATATCTTGTCGCCAGCGGCTGCTCCCGGACGATGGCCCTGGCGGCGGCAGTCCCTCGGCTGATGGCGCTGGCTCATGGCAATCGCTGCTGTTGATCAATAGGAGCGTATTACTAGGATGAAGCCTATGCAAGTTGTATCGGTCAATGTCGCTGCCCCAGAGCCCATCACCATTGGGTCTCGAGTGGCCACTACGGGCATCTTCAAACAGCCCGCTTTGGGCCTAGTTGCCATCGGCCCCGAGGGTCTTGCCGGAGACACTATTTCTGATCGGGTTCACCATGGCGGAGTCGATCAGGCGGTCTATCTCTACAGCGCCGACAGCTATGCCTGGTGGGCCAGCCAGCTACAGCGTCAGGTGCCCTACGGCACCTTCGGTGAAAACCTGACTGTCTCTAGCTTTGGCGAGGGGCCTTTGAGAATCGGCGATCGCCTCCAGTTCAACACTGTCCTGCTAGAAATCACATTTCCCCGCATTCCCTGCGCCACGCTGGCCGCCAGGGTAGGCGATAGAGATTTTGTCACGCAATTTATTCAGGCCCGGCGGCCAGGGGCCTACGCCAGAGTGATCGCCAGCGGTGAGGTTGAGGCTGGCGAGGCCGTGACGCTGCTGCCCGCCCCGAGCGCCTTTCCCACGGTTATCGACCTCTATGACCTCTGGCATGCCCGAGAGCGCAACCTCGATCTGCTGCGCCAGGCCCTAGATGCGCCGCTCTCCGAACGAGGGAGAGCTACCTTTGAGACTTGGCTGGGCCAGGCCTAACTAGGCAGGCTTAGGAGGTCTCCAGGGGAAAAAATACCACCAGGTAGGGGCGCAGAGCCTGCGTCCTTAGGAGGCAGCAAAGTCCTTGGGTATTTTCGTTGCCAGAATTATCCTTAGTTCTCGTCTAGAGATTTCCTGAGCTAGCTGGCCAGCGCTTTGTGGGACACCGCCGTTACCAAGGGCACCACCGTTACTAAGGGCACCACCGTTACCAAAGGTCGTTCATGGGTTCATTTCCCAGGGGTGACGGCCCGTCTCCCGGCTTAAGCCAAGCCTTCTTTACCAGGTTAGCCAGGGCTTGCCCCACCCACTGGTTGCCCTCGGCGCTGAGGTGAATGTGGTCGAAGTACAGCCGCTCATAGCTGGTCTGCTGCATCAGGGGCAAAAAATCTAGGTATGGAATGCCCTGGGCGCTGGCGAAATCTGTCAGGCGCGGGCGGGCAACCAGCTCATAGTCGCGAGGGCCGTCGGCGTCTAGCTCTCGCCGCAGGGGGGTCATGGCCATGATCAGATGCCCGCCCGCGGCAAGGACGGTTTGGTGCAGCTGGCGCAGCGCTTCTAGGTTGACCCCAACTCGATCGCCCGGCTGATCTTGCAGAGTCTGTAGCTCGGCCCTGGGGATATATTTTCGGTAGCGCCAGGCCGCTTCCCCCAGGGCCAGGAGCGGGCGACGGGTGGGGTAGCCAGGGTTGCGGTCTAGCTCGTAGCTGTTGGGGGCGATCGCAAACAGGTCGTCGGTGTTGAGCACCAGCAGCACGATCTGGGCCTCAAAGGTGCCAAACCGCAGCACATAGCCCAGCTCGTTGCGCGGCCCCCAGGAGTTGGCCGAGGCATTGAGCACCTCTACCGACTCAACGCCAGACAAATTTAGCCCGGCTAACCCCTGCTGCACCTCAAGCGACAGGAGCTTAGACTGGTCGGTCCACCAGCCACCGTTGACAATCGAGTCGCCCAGCATCAGCACCCGCAGGGTATCGGCGGGGCGGTGGGGCGAGATCGCTGGCCCCCGCATCGAGTATTGGTTGATCTCGATCTGGTTGCCCCGCCGCCGCAGGCGCTGGTTAGGGGCCAGACGATAGCCAGTGCGGGCGTCGGCCACGTAGAGGGGCGGGTTGCCCAGCCCGTACCGAGCGCGCAGAAACAGTTCTGCGATCGCCCCGGCCACCAGGCCGACCCCCAACCCCCAAAGCACTATCCTCACCACAATGTACCGCTGACCTCTAGAGAACTAGACCACAGAACCAAAAAACTGACCGCTGAGTCAAACGCCTGCCCAAACAGTACCCCAGGTAGGAGCAGGATGGCATCGATCAGTGTTTTTACCATTGGGTATAACTACGTTGGAGAGAGAGTTATTGCTTGGGCATAAGTATGTAGGCGATCTCCAGGAAAGAAAATACCACCAGGTAGGGGCGCAGAGCCTGCGTATAAGTATTTAGGTAGTCTCCAGGGAAGAAAATACCACCAGGTAGGGGCGCAGAGCCTGCGTCCTTAGGAGGCTCCCTGGCAAGTAGACCTGGGTATGAGTTGGGTCGCCTTAGCGCCATAGCCGTCACAGGCGCACCCATAGTTGAGCTAGCTAGTCGACAGAGAGCGCTGTCTATTGCCTAGCTGAAGCACTGGCCAAAGCAATAGCAGATGCCGAAGGGTTGTTGCCTCTCGGGTGCAGACAGGGTTGCTTGCAGAATCGATAGTTTCGTGTTGTAGTATATGTACTACAACATTTTAACCGCAGGGCAGCATTGTCATGGCTACCTTTCAAGACGTAATTCGCTACTACAGCCGCTATCGCCGGGCGGCGGTGCTGAGCATTGCTGCCAGCAGCATGTTTCAACTGATCGACCTGGCGGTGCCCTACTGCATTGGTCAAATTCTCAATGTGATCTCTGAGCAGCCCGTTGACCCCCTGAGCCAGGGGCTGGTTGATCGCTTAGCGGCGGGGGTGGGCTATCCGGCGGGGCCGGGGCTGGCGATCGCCTTCTTTCTGGCGATTATCTTTGTGGCTACCGTAGTGCGCGCACCCATTCAGCCCTGGCTAGGCGACTGGTTTCACTGGGATATTGCCCTGCGCACCCGGCGCGACCACTCTAGGTCAGTGGTGCGCAAACTCTTGACCCTGCCCCTGGGCTTCTACGATGAAAACAACCCTGGCCGCATTGCCGGGCGGGTGGCGCGGGGGCTGTCAAACCACACCTGGACTTACCCCGAAATTGCGGGTCAGCTGATTCCTAAGCTGATTCGCATCACCGGCATTGTTGTGCTGATTGCGTGGATTGACTGGCGCATTGCCCTGGTGTTTTTGGTGTCGTTCGTGGTGATTTTGGGCTTTAGCCTTAAAGACCTAATTCGGCTGAACAAAAAAGAGCAGGTGCTCGACAGCTACATCGAAAACACCGAGAGCCGCACCTCGGAGATTGTCACCAACATCAAGACGGTGAAGGCCTTTGCCACCGAAGCCCAAGAGCTACAGCGGCAGAGCCAGCGCCTAGAGCGCGAGTTCACCGTAGTCGATCGCATCATCCACCGGGGCTATGTCATTCTCACCACCTGGCAAGATTTCATCATTCAGGGCTGTGTGTTTGGCATTTTGGTGCTAACGCTGCTGGCGACCCTGCGGGGGCAGATCTCGCTGGGGCACTTTATCACCGCCCTGACGGTGTCGAGCATGGCCTACTCAGAGCTAGAGCCGATTAGCAACCTGGCGGAAATTTTTGCCCGGCGCTACGCCTCAATGCTGCGGTTCCACGAGTTTATGGCCGAGCCGCTGGGTACCGACGCGGTGAATCTAACCGATGCCCCCGAAAGCCTGCCCGCCTACCAGTTCACCGGCAAGGTGCACTTTGACCAGGTGAGCTTTGGCTACGATGCCGAAAAGCCGGTATTGCAGAATGTTGACCTGCTGATTGAGCCCTGTCAAACGGTGGCCCTGGTGGGGCGCTCTGGCTCGGGCAAGTCGACCCTGGTGAAGCTGCTGTTTCGCTATTTCGACCCCAGCAGTGGTCGCATTCTGATCGATGGCGAAGACATTCGTCGGCTAGATGTGACGGGCTACCGCCGCCGACTGGCGATCGTGCACCAGGAAGTGGATGTGTTTAACGGCACTCTGCTCGACAATCTGCGGTACGGCAACCCCGCCGCCACCCTAGAGCAGGTGAATGAAGCCTGCCGCATCGCTCGGGTGGACGAGTTTATTCACCGTTTGCCCAAGGGATACTACACCGTGGTGGGGGAACGGGGG